>JARRJW010000053.1:0-528 GCA_037388785.1 Gammaproteobacteria bacterium | reverse complement strand
GCTGACGCGTTCTAAGAGTATCAAGTTCCTGACTTTTTTCACGGGTCGCCAGGCGTGTCTGGCTAATATCCTCAAGCAGTGTTTTCAGTCCCGATTCAAGTGTTTCAAGCTCGCGTTCAGCATTGCTGATTTTTTCTGAAAATTCCTCGATTTCCTTGAGAAAAACAGTTGGGTCCAACCTTGAATGCTCTTCCTGTATTTTAGCGAGACGGCGTTGAAATTGCTGCTCCTGCTGTTCAATGTGATTGATCTTGGTTCTTTCAATCTGGGCAACCTGCGCAGGTTCTGTTGCCTTGTGATTAAACTCGTCCCATTCCTGTTGCCAGTCTTGCATGGATTTTTCTGCATTCTCCAGGTGAATGGACATGTCAGATTCCCGGGCTTGCATAATTTCGAACTCTGGAAGCTCTTTTTCAAGTAACTGTTGCAGTTCAGCAAGGCGCGACTGGTCCTGCGTGGAATGGTCCTGAGCTTCCTGCCAGGCATTTTCGACCTGTTCAAGATCGGTTTTTTGCTGGGAACGTGCGT
>JARRJW010000052.1:7935-9418 GCA_037388785.1 Gammaproteobacteria bacterium | reverse complement strand
TCATGACAACACCCTGCTTTATAATTAGCCTGAAACTATAGCAGAGGCTGGTTTTATCGTCGTTAGCAGGATGCTTTTTGAATCTTCAATCGAAAACAAATTGACTGATAAGACTTGCGGGGAAACCACGGGATTCGAGGAAACGCGCTCTTTTTGCCTGATCCTTATAATTCCGCGCCCGGGTAGCGCCGAACTTTTTTTGCAATGCCGTCTGCATTATCGCAGACCAGTCGGGGCATGCGTCAGCAATAACGCTATCGAGCAAGTTCTCATCAACGCCTTTTTCACGCAATTCCTGGGTGATACGCAACGGGCCAAAGCCTTTTCGGGATCGGAATGACAGATATTGCTCAGCAAAACGTTTATCGCTCAGCAGGTTTTGACTTTCAAGGGCATTGAGTACATCGATCACCTGATCCGGCTCAAAACCTTTAGCCAGCAGTTTCTTCTTTAACTGAAAAAAAGTCTGTTCAGTTTGAGACAGCAACCTGATAGCTGCTGCCTCTATATCCAGCTTTTGATCAGCATCAACCGCGAGCATTATTTTTCAGTTGCCGGCTCTTTTTTTGCCACTGCTTCAGTTTCATCTGATGCTTTGACTGTTTCAGGAAAAGCCACAGCCCGGATTTTTGCTTCAATCTCATTGGCAATTTCAGGATTATCTTTCAGGAACATCCTGACGTTATCTTTACCCTGACCAATGCGGTCACCATTATAGGAATACCAGGAACCGGATTTTTCAACAATACCCTGCGCCACTCCGAGAGTAATGATCTCACCTTCATGCGAAACCCCTTCACCATAAAGGATTTCGAACTCAGCCTGCTTGAATGGTGGCGCCACCTTGTTCTTGACGATTTTTACGCGGGTTTCGTTACCGATGACTTCATCACCTTTCTTAATAGCACCGATACGACGGATATCCATACGAACAGAAGAATAGAATTTGAGCGCATTACCACCGGTAGTGGTTTCAGGTGAACCGAACATGACACCGATTTTCATACGGATCTGGTTAATGAAAATCACAATACAGTTGGAACGTTTGATGTTTGCGGTCAGTTTGCGCAGAGCCTGTGACATCAGTCGTGCCTGCAAACCAACATGAGAGTCACCCATGTCACCTTCAATTTCAGCCCGTGGAGTTAATGCTGCTACCGAGTCAACCACGACCACGTCAACAGCCCCGGAACGAACCAGCATATCGGTAATTTCCAGCGCCTGTTCCCCGGTATCCGGCTGGGATACCAGCAACTCATCCATATCGACACCGAGCTTTTCCGCATAAACCGGATCAAGTGCATGCTCGGCATCAACGAATGCCGCCGTGCCACCTTTTTTCTGTGCTTCGGCCACAATATGCAGTGTCATTGTGGTTTTACCAGAAGACTCGGGGCCATAAATTTCGACAACCCTGCCCTTGGGAACACCACCAATACCCAAGGCTATATCCACTGAGAGCGACCCAGTTGAAATCGCTTCA
>JARRJW010000052.1:0-7915 GCA_037388785.1 Gammaproteobacteria bacterium | reverse complement strand
TTTTAATTTTTTTATTCTGCGCGGATGTGCTGCAATAAATGAGCAAGGACATATGCAACCGACTGCAAACGCACCTTTTCCCGGTCACCATCAAAATGACAGGTTTCAACCTGAAAGCCATCAACCGGGGTAAAAAAACCGAAACAGACCGTGCCAACGGGTTTGGCCTGCGAACCGCCACCCGGGCCTGCGATACCAGTCACAGATGCTGCCACCTGAACCGGCGCATTTTCGATAACACCTGATACCATGGCCCGGGCAACCGGTTCACTGACAGCTCCGTGTTCCTGGATAAGCTGTGCACCAACCCCGAGCATTTGCTGCTTGGCCTCGTTGCTGTAAGTAATATAGGCTCGCTCAAACCACTCGCTGGAACCGGCTATATCGGTACAGCACTTTGACAAAAGCCCCCCTGTACAGGATTCTGCGCAGGCAAAGCTTAGCTGCATTTCAGTTAAAACTGTCGCCAGGTTCGCTACCTGCGCTTCAATCGATAATATAATTTTTTCGTTATTCATATACTTTTAATGCTTTTTTGATCATAACGATTTCACGTAGAATACGTTTTCATAAATTCGAAGTCACCTTAGTATCTGGAATTACCATGTCAAATCAAATTCTTGTCGAAACCAAACCCAGCCCGATGAAACTTGAAGTAATGGGTGTTTATGACTGGCCGGTCTGGAAAAAAGAAGCTTCAAAATTCGACTGGCATTACGACCAGCAGGAAACCTGTTACATCATTCGCGGGGAATTCACTGTCACACCAGAAGGCGGCGAGCCACAATCGTTCAAGCGAGGTGATCTAATCACCTTTCCTGAGGGCATGAAATGCACCTGGGAAATCACCAAGGACGTTGAAAAACATTACGACTATCAATAAAAATTCAACAGTCGGGATAAAGTTTGTTTTAATTAATAGCCTGATGAGCACAGACATCTACAGGTGAATCGATGAAGGACACATTAAAACCCGGCATTAAATACGAACATAAATTCCTGGTACCACCTTCTAAAACAGTTCCATCGCTATATCCTGAATCAGAGGAATTCCTGGCGATGCCAGAGGTATTTGCCACTGGCTTCATGGTCGGTTTTCTGGAGTGGAGTTGCATAAAAGCGATAAACCCGCATCTTGACTGGCCAGAAGAACAGACGCTTGGCACACATATCAATGTCAGCCATGAAGCGCCTACGCCACCCGGCCTGGAAGTCACAGCCAGCGTAGAACTGATCGCGGTTGAAGGCAGAAAACTGGTATTTTCGGTAGAAGCGCATGATGGAGTTGACCTTATCTCCAAAGGTCAACACGAACGCTTTATCATCAACAAGGAAAAGTTTGATGCCAAAGTCATCAGGAAAAGAGACAACGCATAACTAACCGTCACTAACTCTGACTAACTGGCCAAATGATTCCAGGTATTGACCACTGTATCCGGATTTAACGAGATGCTGCTGATATTTTTTTCCAGCACCCATTTTGCCAGGTCCGGATGATCTGATGGCCCCTGCCCACAGATTCCGACATACTTGCCCGCCCGGTTACAGGCATCAATCGCCATTGCCAGCATACTCAGCACCGCCGGGTCACGTTCATCGAACGTTTCTGCAACCAGGGCCGAATCACGATCGAGCCCGAGTGTCAGTTGTGTCATGTCATTGGAACCAATCGAAAAACCGTCAAAATACTCCAGGAACCGTTCTGCCAGTACCGCATTGGAAGGCAATTCACACATCATAATCAGGCGCAGATCATTTAGACCCCGCTCCAGACCATTGTCCTTGAGAATTTGAATTACCTGTTCAGCTTCATTGAGGGTTCGTACAAATGGCACCATCAATTCGACGTTGGTCAACCCCATTTCATCACGCACCCGTTTCATCGCCTGGCATTCCAGTTCAAAACAATCACGAAAGTCTTTGGAGATATACCTTGAGGCTCCCCGGTAACCAATCATCGGGTTTTCCTCTTCAGGTTCAAATTGTTCACCGCCAACAAGATTGGCGTATTCGTTGGATTTGAAATCAGACATACGTACGATGACCGGCTTTGGATAAAAAGCCGCCGCAATAGTGGCGACTCCCTGGGTAATGCGGCTAATGTAATATTCAACCGGACTGGAATAGGCTGCGGTCTTTTCATGAATGATGGCCTTGACCTTCTCAGGCATTGATGAAGCGTTCATTAATGCCTTGGGATGAATACCGACCATGTTGTTAATGATGAATTCAAGCCTGGCAAGGCCGACCCCGGCATTGGGTAACTGGGCAAAACTGAACGCCCTGTCAGGGTTGCCAACATTCATCATGATTTTCACAGGGATCTCGGGCATGCTGTCGACTGAATAGCTGGCACATTCAAACTCAAGCAAACCTTCGTAAATATTGCCTTCATCACCTTCAGCACAGGACACTGTTACCGGCACGCCATCACTGAGCACTTCGGTTGCATCGCCGCATCCCACCACGGCAGGAACACCCAGTTCACGGGCAATAATCGCAGCATGACAGGTTCTGCCACCACGGTTGGTAACGATAGCAGAAGCTTTTTTCATCACCGGTTCCCAGTCCGGGTCGGTCATGTCAGTCAATAACACATCACCTTCCTGAAACTCATTCATACGATCCAGGCTGTTAAAAAGTCTTACCGTACCCTGGCCAATTTTACTACCAATAGCGCGACCAACTGACAATAGCTTGCCGGTCTCTTTTAAACTGTATTTTTCAATCGTTGTAGCCAACTGCGTTTGACTCTGTACCGTTTCGGGGCGCGCCTGAACAATATAAATTCTGCCATCCACACCATCCTTGGCCCACTCAACATCCATCGGCCGCTGATAATGTTTTTCAATAGTCACAATCATGTTTGCCAACGAGGTGATTTCCTCGTCATTAATACAAAAATGCAGGCGTTCAGTTTGATCGACATCAACGGTTTTAACCGGTGCACCACTTTCACCCGAGTAAATCATCTTGATGGCTTTCTGGCCCAGGGTCTTTCGGATAACCGCGGGTCTACCTGCAGCCATCGTCTCTTTATGCACATAAAATTCGTCAGGATTAACTGCACCCTGCACCACCGTTTCACCTAAACCATAACTGCCGGTTATGAACACCACTTTATCGAAGCCGCTTTCCGTGTCCAGGCTAAATGCGACACCGGCGCTGCCAATATCAGAACGCACCATTTTTTGTATACCCGCTGACAACGCCACTTCCTCATGGCTAAAGCCCTGGTGCTCGCGATAGGCAATAGCACGATCATTAAACAGTGAAGCAAACACTTCACGAATGGACTTTTTGATATTATCCAGGCCGGATACATTTAAGTAAGTCTCCTGCTGACCGGCAAATGATGCATCAGGTAAATCTTCAGCGGTAGCAGATGACCTGACTGCCCAACTCACTTCATTACCATATTCCTTTTCAAGGCCCGCATAGGCGGCATCAATCGCCTGTTCCATCGCAGCTGGATAAGGTACTTGCATAATCCAGCCACGTATATCGCTGCCTGCTGCCTGCAATGCAGCAACATCATCAACATTCAATTTGTTCAGGCGTTCTGCAATACGTTGATCAAGTTTATCCTGGGCGAGGAATTCGCGGTAAGCATCAGCGGTTGTTGCAAAACCACCTGGCACTGACACACCTAAAGGCGCAAGATTCTGCAGCATCTCACCAAGTGATGCATTTTTGCCGCCTACCTTGCCAACATCATCCATGCCAAGTTGTTCCAGTGGTATTACGTAAGCACTCATTTTTTCACCTATCTATTATTCAACAAAGATTTCTCTCTTCACTCAAAATGACAAACACAAAAACCACTCATGCTTTTGTCCTCTGGCGCATAACAAGAAACCTTACTAAGCAAAACCGGACCTTTCCCGACTGATACCCAAACTTTCAACCACATGACTGGCAATCTCTTCAATTGAGGTTTCAGTCGTATCAAAGGTTGGGATGCTGTTGCGTTTAAATAAACGTTCAGCAGCGGCAGTTTCCTTCTGGCAGTTATCCAGCGCAGCATAACGACTGTCCGGCCGGCGCTTCTTTCTGATCTTGCTCAATGGCACCGGCTTAATTGTCAATCCAAACAGTTTGTCATTGAAAGGCTGCAAATAGCGGGGCAACGCATCAGTGTTCAAGTCATCTTCTACCAGGGGGTAATTGCTGACTTTCAGGGAAAAGTTCATTGCCAGGTAGAGGCTGGTTGGTGTTTTACCGCAACGTGATACACCGACCAGAATCAGGTCTGCATCATTGTATTGATCAGGCCGCACGCCATCATCATGCGACAGCGAATAATCGATAGCGTCCAGACGATCCAGATAAGCAGGCTTGCCCAGTATGGTTTTCGAAACCCCCTGGGTGTGTGCAGACGGCATACCCAGGCTTTTTTCCAATGGATCCAGAAAGGTATTGAACAGGTCGATAACCGTGGCGTTGCAATTATTAATGATATTCAACTCAGCTGGTTCCACCATAGAACTGAATACGATTGGCTTGATACCCGATTGCTCGTATGTCTGGTTAATCATCGATGCGGCATGCCTGGCATTGGCTTCATCAACAATGAAAGCCAGTGTCCGGGTTTCAAACGCCAGGTCTGGGAACTGCGCCAACAGGTTTTTTCCAAAGGTTTCGGCAGTCAGACCCGTACGGTCGGAAACAAAGAATACAGTTCTGGTTTTATCACTGGCTAGGGACATGCCTGGCAGTTCCTGTTGATTAAATCGTTAATATTTTGCACGCCCGGTTTTACGTTGATTTGAAACGTCAGCATAAAACCACGTTCAAAACAAACGCCAATTAAAGCGCACAATCGATTAACCTCTTTGCCAGGATCAGAACAAAACTTTTTTATGGAAACACGGCTGACTCGCTAAAAACAGAAACCGGGTCTCAACTATTATTCAATGCCCGCAGACATTAAATATAGTATTAGCAGTGAATGAACTGTTTGCCAATAAGATTGATTGATTTTTTAACTTTGCTGAAGCAGATTCCTGCGGCTTGCCAGCCTCTGTATTGCACCTTCATACAATGACAGAATACAGGGAATAACCAGCAGAATCAGAAAAGTGGAAAACATCAGGCCAAAGGCAATCGCGGCTGCCATCGGAATCAGGAATTGCGCCTGCAGGGATGTTTCGAAAAGTAACGGTGTCAAGCCGCCGATGGTCGTTAGTGAGGTTAAAAACACCGCTCTGACACGTTGCACCACAGCTTCTTCCAATGCCTGCTTAATCTCCATGCCATCTTCCCTCAAGCGCTTGTAGAAACTCACCAGGATAATAGAGTCGTTGACGACGATGCCGGATAAACCAAAAAAACCAAACATGGTCAGTATCGTCATATCCAGCCCCATCCACCAATGTCCCATGATGGCACCAATCAAACCGAAAGGTATCGCCATCATCACCACCAGCGGCCAACCGTAAGACCCGAAAACCCAGGCCAGCACGATATAGATAGTGGTCAAACCCAGCAGCATGCCGGTCTTCATGTCTGCAAAGGTTTCACGTTGTCGGGCACTCTGACCTTCCAGTGAATAACTGAAACCGTACTTTGCGGTCAGGTCACGCAGTGTCGATTCTTCAAGCTGGTTTAAAATTTCGTTGGGATTGTTAATCGCTTTATCCACTTCGCCGATCACGGTAACCGCCAGCAGCCCATCGACATGACGCATGACATCAAAGCCCTGCTGATTTTTCCATTTAACAACTGAACTCAGTGCCACACTTTCGCCAGAAGGTGAAAACACTTGCATTGAACCGATGGTCGCCAGGGTGGCCTGTTCTGCGCGCGGGTACTGAACACGCACCTCAACTTCATCCTGTCCATCGGTGAAAATCTGTACCAGCTGGCCTGAAAAAGCCGCTGACATCTGCCTGGCAACCGAGGCGTAGGTAAAGCCCAGTGCCTTGCCCTGCGGTGTTAACTCGTAGATCATCTGGTCACGACCATAGGGCAGGTCATCACGGACGCCGGAAACACCTGGAATCTGCTGCAGCACTTCCTGAATTTCTATTGAAGCCTTTTTCAACAGCCTGGTGTCAATACCCCAGAGCCTGATATCGATATCACTGCCGGGCGGCCCCGGTCTGCTAGCTTCAATAGACAGTACATCGAGACCGGGCACTGAACCGGCCTTTTCCTGCCAGACACGAATAAACTCGGCATTGCGGGTTTCGCGCTGATCAGATTCAACCAGTTCAATATTAACTGAGCCGAAATTTGTACCTTTTTGCTGGGATGTCTCGTTGTAATGCACGACGGCGATTTTCAGTATACCCGGCTCCAGTTGTTTCTCGGTTTCCAACAAGGTCTGGTATAAACGATCAACATAATCTGCCGAGACTTCTGCAGGTGTCCCCGCTACGAACCGTGCATCAGCAGACAGCTTGGTGGATTCTGGCGAAGGGAAAAACACGAAAGACAGGCGCCCCCCGGCCAGCAGCCCGATGACAAAAATCATCAATGCCAACGCAACCGATAAAGTAACCGTGCGGTTTTTCAGCGACCAGCGAATCAGTTGTCTGAACTGATGATTCCTGAAATGGTCAATATGGCTGTCCAGACGCTCGCGAATTGAATTTGGCTTCGGCGACGGCATGTTGTTAAACGCATGGCGCAGGTGCCCCGGCAATACCTCAAAACTTTCTATCAACGAGGCCACAATCACAGAGATGATCACCAGTGGTATCGCAAACAGAATATTGCCCATCTCACCACCAATCATCATCAGTGGTACAAATGCCGCTATCGTCGTAATGGATGACGCCGTCACCGGAGCCAACATACGATGCGCACCACCCTCGGCTGCCTGTAAATGCGATTCGCCCTGTTCATGATGCGCAAGCGCATCCTCACCCACGACGATGGCATCATCAACGATGATACCGAGTGCCATAATAAGCGCAAACAAACTGACCATGTTTATACTGCCCCCGGCAGCGTACATGATCATCAGCGTAGCCATGAAAGACACCGGAATACCAACCGCGACCCAGAATGCAACGCGCCCGTGCATGAAAATATAAAGCACCAGGATAACCAGCAGCAGACCACCCACACCGTTATTCAAAAGCAGTGAAATACGCTGCTGCACCAGCGACCAGGTTTCATCATAAACTTTTAACCTGACGCCATCAGGCAGGGCCGGCTCGGTTTCAGCAAGCCAGTCCTGCATGATCGCCGAGGACTCAAGGGTATCACCGGCAGCAGCCCTTCTCAGGCGCAGTTCAACCGCGGGACTGTTATCCACCATCAGCACCGGTGAATTTTTCAGCTCACGTCTTTCAACCCTGGCAATATCTCCAAGTGTGACATTTTGATGATCATCAACCAGCACTGTCATCTGTTTAAACTGCAGTTCATTGCGCCCCTGCTGAATCGCACGAATATCGCGCACACTATCAGCATCACCGATCGAACCGGCCGGCACATCACGACTCATTCCGGCAACCTTGGTGGCTATCTGGTCCAGCGAAAGCTGGTGGCGTTGAAGCACTTCCTGAGATACCTCGATCGCCATTTCCTCTTCCGGCAAGCCATTGATATCTATTTTATCGATACCGCGGTCAAGCAATTGGCGTTCAAATTTTCTGACCAGCGGCCTTAGTTCATTCAGTGAGCCGGATTCGCTGATGACCAGCAGGCGTGCAATCGGTTCATAGCGCAACACCCGTTGCACAACAGGTTTCTCCGCATCCTGTGGCAAATTACGTAACTCGTTGACCCGCTGATTGATCTGGTCAACGGCTTCAATCATATCGGTACCTTCCCTGAACTTGAGTGATATGCTGGATACACCCAATGAGGAGGTTGATGTCATCTCATCCAGGTTATCGATATTACGCAGCACCCTCTCGATGGGATCGGTTAGGGACCTTTCCACATCTTCAGCATTGGC
>JARRJW010000051.1:0-22068 GCA_037388785.1 Gammaproteobacteria bacterium | reverse complement strand
GTTATGCCTGGTCAGCGGACAGATCTTTGAAGCCGTATCCGGTCTGACTGACATTGACTGGGCATATGGGTCTGACTTGAGAAAGAGATTGCCTCGCCGGTCCAGTATTTCAAACTTGTACAAGTCATTTTCACACAGGCCCGGGATGAACAGTTCCCAGACACCGGATTCGCCGCGGTTTCGCATCGGGTGGCGTAAGCCATTCCAGCCATTGAAATCACCCACGACACTGACGCGTTTAACCGATGGTGCCCAGACGGCAAAAAGGCAGCCGTCAATATCATCAACCGTGGTCAGATGGGCACCCAGAAAACGGTAGATATGATGGTGACTGCCTGATGAGAACAGTTTCAGATCGAAGTCGCTTAACTGCGGGAGGAAACTGTAGGGCGAAATGGCCTCGTACCATTTTTTGTCGCCTTTTTCCTGCCACTTGAGGCAGTAGTGCTGAGGCAGTGACTGCGATTGCTGCGCAGATAAGGTGCATTCAAAAAAGTCAGTGCCGGAAATGCGTTTCATTGGGCCGGCATCTTTGATTTCTACCTGCTCAGCTGAAGGCATAAAAGCCCGTATCAGGTCCTGCTGATTTTCATTATGCCTGCCAAGTAAGGTGAACGGGTCATGAGAAATACCCTGTTGTAACTCAGCAAGTTTTTCGAGTCTGTCAATTTGCATTAAATCTTCCTGAGGCATCGATTTGTTGTTGACTGTAATTACACAAGCTTTCGTCCAGTTGTCCCCAGTCAAATTGCCAATGCCAGTTGTTTTCAGTTTGTCCGGGTGTGTTCATGCGGGCAGTTTCATCCAGCTGCAGCAAGTCCTGTAATGGCACTATGGCCGTGTTGGCATTTGAATTAAAGGCCGTTTCGATAAGACAGTGGGCGATATCCGCTCTCGGTTCTTGCTGTAACACTTCAAATACGAAAGCCTGCTCATTGGGTAACAGGGCTTGAAACCAGCCGGCAGTGGTATTGTTGTCATGAGTCCCGGTGTAAACAACCGTAGGTGGCTTGATATTAACGGGTTTGTGCGGGTTGTCCTGAAAAGCATCAAAGGCAAACTGTAAAATGGACATGCCTGGAAGCTTGTGCTTGTCACGTAATTCAATGACCTCATCGGTGATCTCGCCAAGATCCTCGGCAACAATTGCGGGCTTGCCAAACTCCTGTTCCAGCGCTTTGAGCAATTCATCCCCGGGGGTTTCCTGCCAAAAACCATTAATGGCAGTGTCTTCTTCGGCGGGAATCATCCAGCTTGCCTGCAGCCCCCTGAAATGATCGATGCGAATAATATCGAAACTTTCAAAGGCATGTTTTATACGTTTTTTCCACCAGGAAAAGCCATCTGACTGCATCTTTTCCCAGTTATAGTGCGGGTTACCCCAGCGTTGGCCGGTTTCAGAAAAATAGTCAGGCGGTACGCCGGCAACATAATCAGGCTCAAGATCTTCATTGAGCAGGAATTGATCCGGGTTGGCCCAGACATCAGAACTGTCAAGGGCAACAAAAATGGGAATATCACCGAACAGGTAAATGTTTTTGCTGCGGGCATATTGATGGACTTGCAGCCAGCGCTGAAAAATTTCAAACTGGTGCCACATGACCTCGTCAATGACTTGAAGGTTTTCAGATTGAAAAGACAAAAGTGTGGCTTCATCGCGCCTTTTGTACTCTTCGGGCCACTGATGCCAGGCCTGGCCATCGAATTGTTTTTTTAAAAGGTTATACAGTGCGAAGTCGATTAGCCAGTCGGACTGCTGTTCAACGAAACGGCTGAATTCTGCCGGGAATACATCTGGCCTGGGTGAATGGTTGCTGACTAAGTCGGTGTTCATGGCAAAAGCTGAATGACTCTGATAGGGCGAGCCATAACTGTCCGGGATAGACAGCGGCAGCATCTGCCAGACTGAAAAATGACAGTGCTCAAGCCAGTCAATCCATTTTTCAGCATCATCCAGGGTGCCTGAAGGAAGCGAAGTTGGATGCAGCAAGACACCGGCGCGTCTCTGCATGAGAGAGTTGTTATCCATCATGCCCTCGTCTCATGGTGCCAGCATTTTCTGCATCACCACCGCCTTCGGATATGGCTTCAAAAAGCGCGTCAGGAATCTCGAGTTTCAGCAGCTGATAGAGACGCTGAAGTTGTAAACGGTAAAGGCTGTCAAAATCACGGACACTGTCGGAAGGGTTGTAATCCCCAAACCACCAGAACCAGTCTGAACCCTCGCAAACAGCAAGCTGCAGTTGTGCGCGCTGTTTTTCATCTGGGGTTAGATGCTCAATATTTTTGTCATAGGCTAGCTTGGCGGCTACCAGAAGGTCCCAGCCGTGGTTCTTATCCTGTTCACCTATCCAGGTGGAAAACGAACCGTAAACCCAGCTACCGGCACAAAGTTTTGGCAGGCTTACGCTGCAACAGCGTTCGCTGGCATACGCAAAAGTACAGGTTTCCACCTCTTTGCTTTCTGAAAGGGCTTTGAAGAGCTTGTTGAGAAAATGAAATCCGTTGTCAGGATAGTATTCCCAGGCATTTTCACCATCTAGAATGACGCTGACAACATGCTCATCATCTGAATGTTTAAGAAACTTGGCAATGTTATGTACATGATTGACAAAATCTGCAACTGCATCGTCAGCATTCCAGGACTGATACTCAAAGCCGATCAGGTCTGATAGGCCATCATCCCGAAAAAACAGACAGGCATTGGCTTTTTCGAGCCTATTACAGCTAAACAGGTTTTGCCGGGTCTCAGGGGCGTTCACGTCCAGGCCAGAGAGGTAACTTGAATTATGCCAGACACCTTCACCGGATGCGGTCCATTTGATGTCAAAGCGATCAAGTAACTTGACCGCCTGTTCGCTGACAGCACCTTCAGACAGCCAGACCCCCTGGGGGCGGCGCTTAAAAAATCTTTCGAATACTTCTATACCGTATTCCATATGCCAGACAGCCCGGTCGTAGCCTCCAGGGTAGTTATGGCTTGTCGGTGCAACGGCTTCAGGCAGTGCGTCGTGCATACTTTTGAAGTCAATCAACAGCGGCATAATGGGGTGGGCATAGGGTGTCATGGCCAGTTCAACCTGGTCTTTGTCAGCCAGTTGCCGGTAACGGTCGATAAGTTTACTCATGACCTGCTCAAATACCTGGATCAACTGGGTGCGGTCTTCAGGCGTGAAGAATTCACCTTTGTTAATCAGCCCCTGGATTATTGGAAGCTGTTTGACAGAATAGCCCAGCCAGACAATGTGGTACCAGGTCAGCAGGTCATAAAAAAACTGATCATTCAGGTATGCCAACTGTTTCGGGTCAATAACACTTTGGTCATTTTTGATCCTGGCTGTTTTCAGCAATCGGGTGAAATTCTTGTAAGGATGAATCATCTGCGTTGCATTGGCTCGCAGGCAGATTCGAATCAATTCCTCGTCAGCCAGTTTTTGCACTGAACACCGTAGTCTTCAATCTGCTCAAGTAATACCGGGGTGAAGTTAACCACACATTGCATATTCGGGTTGGCTTCGAGATGGCTAGCCATATCGGCATAGTCTTTCAATGCATGCAGGTATACCCAGGGCAGGTGAAACTGTCCGTCAATGGATTCACGGTACCATGGCTGGTGCATATGCCAGCAAATGACGAGTTTTACCTTTTCAGAGGACATTAATTTCTTTAATCTCTTTCGAAGTGGAGGCGCTGGTTCATTTGTCCTGGTGTGATCAGCACGATACCTTCATCGGTGACAACAAAACGCTCCCGGTCTTTTTCCAGGTCAACACCCACTTCAAAGTTGTCCGGGATAACCGTGCCTTTATCAATAACGGTGTTTTTGATCGTACAGTTTTTGCCGATATGGACCTTGGGCAGTACGACACTGTCTTTGATATAGGTGCCGGTTTCGATATGGGTGTTAAAGAAAATCACGGAACGTTTGACCTTGGCCCCGGAAATAATACAACCACCGGCAACCAGTGAATCGATTGCCTGGCCACGCCTTTCGTCATCATCAAAAGCAAACTTGGCAGGCGGGCTCTGAGTCTGGTAGGTCCAGATGGGCCAGTCGCGATTATACAGGTTCAACTCAGGTTCAATGTCACAGAGTTCAATGTTGGCTTTCCAGTAAGAATACAAGGTACCGACGTCACGCCAGTAAGAAGGCTCGCCCTTGCCATTCAGGTAGGGGTAGGCATAAGCATTCGCAGTTTCAATACTTTTGGGAATGATGTTTTTGCCAAAGTCATGATCTGAGGTTTCATTCTCGGCGTCGGCAATCAGCTCCCGGGTTAGAAAATCCATTGAGAATATGTAGATACCCATTGAAGCCAGCGAGGCGTTCGGGTTGCCGGGCATGGGTTCAGGGTTGGCCGGTTTTTCACTAAAGTGTGTAATGCGGAAGTTTTCGTCAACCGACATCACTCCAAAACATTTGGCCTCTTCACAAGGTACTTCAATACAGCCGACCGTGATATCGGCATTATTATCGACATGCTGCTGCAACATCTTGGAATAGTCCATCGTGTAAATATGATCGCCGCCGAGAATTACGACGTACTCAGGTTCATGACGATAGATAATGTCCAGGTTCTGGTAGATGGCATCGGCAGTGCCTTTGTACCAGTCTCTTTTCAAACGCTGCTGGGCAGGAATAATCTCAACAAATTCACCAATTTCAGCCCGTAAAAACCCCCAGGCCCGCTGCAGGTGGCGTATCAACGAATGTGACTTGTACTGGGTAAGTACCCCGATACGCCTTAGCCCGGAATTGATGCAGTTTGACAGCGCAAAATCAATAATTCGGTATTTGCCGCCGAAAGGTACTGCCGGTTTTGCACGCCATTTGGTCAGGTTCTTGAGGCGTGAGCCTTCACCGCCGGCCAGAATCAGTGCCAGGGTGCGTTGAGTCAGGGCATTGGCCGCCTGAGGTTCAACATAGTATTTATACAGCTTGTGCTGCTCTTTGGATGCCGACATAGGGTTTCTCGAAATTCCTTGTCTTGAGAGACTGTACTTTTAAATTCAAAAAAGTGACTAATAATTTACACCGGTTTGATTGCAATTCATTGACTGAAAGCAACAAAACTATTGTCAGACTGTAAAAGTCTGCAAAATCAGGTAAATTCACTTTAAGTATAAATTGCAATTCATGCAATCAATTCGTATCAGACAATAAGGTAAACCGATTATGAGCAGTACAGAAAAACCCGCCTGGCAGGCATTGCAAAAGCACTTTGAAGACATCAAGGATGTGCACATGCGGGACATGTTTGATTCGGACGAAAAGCGTTTTGAAAATTTTTCGCTGACCTTCAATGATATTCTTTTCGATTTCAGTAAAAACAGGATTACCGATAAAACCTTTGACCTGCTGATAGAGTTGGCTAGAGAGTGTCATGTTGAGCTGTGGCGAGACCAGATGTTCAATGGTGAACTGATTAACCACACGGAGCATCGTTCAGTTTTACATGTTGCATTGAGAAATCGCAGTGGTGGGGCGGTGTTTGCCGATGGCGAAGACATCATGCCGGAAGTCAGAGAGGAGCTTGAGCGTACCCGGAAACTTGCCAACGCGATCCGTAGTCGTGAGTGGCGAGGTGCCACTGAACAGCCAATAACAGATGTCGTTAATATTGGTATCGGTGGGTCCCACCTTGGACCGATGATGGCGACCGAGGCATTGCAGCCTTACACGCTTCATGACCTGAAAATTCATTACGTCAACAATATTGATGAGAACCATATCACCCAGACACTTGAGAAACTCAAGCCTGAAACCACCCTGTTCATTATTGCCTCAAAAAGTTTCACCACGCAGGACACCATGGTCAATGCTGAAACCGCCAAGGCCTGGCTGCTCAGCAAGATCAATGATGAAAAACTGCTGACCAGGCATCTGGTCGCTGTATCTGCCAATGTCAAGGCCGCTGTTGCTTTTGGTATCGGCGAGGAAAATGTCTTCAAGATGTGGGACTGGGTTGGCGGGCGTTACTCACTCTGGTCTTCGATTGGTTTGCCTATCATGATTGCCATTGGTCCTGAGAAATTTGAAGAGTTTTTACAGGGAGCCTACGAGGTCGATCAGCATTTCCGCCAGGCACCACTTGAAAAAAACATTCCGGTTATCATGGCGATGCTGGGAGTCTGGTACAACAATTTTTTCAATGCCGAATCAATCGCGGTCTTGCCTTATGACCAGAACCTGCATCGCTTTCCAGCCTACCTGCAGCAAGCCGATATGGAGAGCAACGGCAAGGCTGTTGACCGCGAAGGTAAGCCGGTGGATTATTCAACCGGTCCGATATTGTTCGGTGAAATTGGTATTGCCAGCCAGCATGCGTTTTATCAGCTATTACACCAGGGCACGAAACTGGTTCCGGCCGACATGCTCGCGTCGATCGCCAACAAACAGTGTATTGCGCGTCATCATCGTGCCTTAATGTCGAATGTTTTTGCCCAGGCTGAGGCATTGATGAAAGGCAAAACAGAACAGGAGGTCATCGATGAACTGCAACAGGAAGGCTGCTCAGCCGAGCAAATAGAGCAGTTACTGCCGTACAAGGTTTTTCCTGGAAATCGTCCAACCAATACTTTTCTATATTACACGCTAAACCCGAAAACACTGGGTTCATTGATTGCAATGTATGAACACAAAATTTTTGTTCAGGGTGTCATCTGGAACCTGAATTCCTTTGATCAGTGGGGGGTAGAGCTGGGTAAAAAACTGGCCAAGGCTATTCTTGAGGAAATAAACCAGGGTGGGACTGTGACATCACACGACGTATCCACGAATGGCTTGATCAACTACTACATGAAACTCAAGCCCAGCACCGAACAGGTATGAGGCGGTAACTTCAGATTTCCTGACTATAATTCAATATTTTAGCTGTAGGTCTGATTTGAAACTATTTATCGGGAACATTCCCGGTGAGGCTTTACTGTTAGACATTTATGCTTTTCTGGGCGGGCTACCACTGCGAGCAGAGTTTCAAGCCCGCCAAGGAAAACCCGTGACAGCCACTGTTATCACTATGTTGTTGCCGAGTTGCAACATGCCAGAGATAAACCCCTGATTTAAAGGGATGTTTAACTGGTTGACGCGTCGATGCCGCTCACCTACATTCGCAGTATATAAAATACATAACCAGATTTTCAGGAGGCAACAATGATTAAGGCAGGTGACAAGGCGCCCGAGTTCGAATTACCCGACTCGGATATGAACATGATTAAGTCATCGGATTGTGAAGGAAAGAATTTCGTCATATATTTCTATCCCAAGGATGACACACCCGGTTGTACCATCGAAGCCACTGAGTTTACAGACCTGATGCCGGAATTTGAGGCAGCTAATACCCGTATCGTGGGTGTCAGCAAAGATACCTGTATCAGTCATGGAAATTTCAGGGATAAATACGGCCTGACTGTTCGGCTGTTGGCCGATGTCGATGGCAAGCTCTGTGAAGACTACGGTGTCTGGCAGGAAAAAGAAAAAAATGGTGAAAAACGCATGGGCATTGTTCGCTCGACCTTTATTATTGACGCCAATGGTGTTGTGCGCCATGCATTATACGATGTTAAGCCCAAGGGACATGCTGAACAGGTTCTGGATTTAGTGAAGGCTCTATAAGTCCCTCTCCACCAAAGCAGTTCTTCGGTTTACAATCAGACCATGAGACTTAGAACCCAGATTCTGCTGGTACTGCTTTCTTTTGCGTTATTGCCACTGCTGGTGACAATTGCAACCAACTTTCCGAGAGTGCTTCAATTGCTGAATTCGTTTCAGCAGGAATTATATCTGCAGGATTTGCGTGCAGATTTTACTGACCTTGATCAGTACCTGGTTTCCCGACAGGAAATGCTGAAGTTGTTGGCCAAGCTGCCTGAGCCGGGTTTGGTGCTGGGTAAAGAAAATGTTGAAGACCAGTCCGCCATTGATCTTGCCAGAACCTACTACACCGAGTGGATTAACCGCATTCTCCCCGATCAGATAGATATTATCGAGATTCTCTTTATTGATGCGCAGGCACGTTTGCGATTCTGGCTGGAACGTGATGCGGACACATTTGCCTGGCATCCGACGCTCAAGGCTCCGGTGCTGCCGGTCAATAAATTACTGCAACAGACGCTCAACACCCGTGCGCCTGAGGTTTTTCTCAGTCCTGTCCGAATTATGCCGGAGCAGAAAACCCAGGATCCCAGACGCTTTATGAACCTGCATTTAACTGGTCCGCTTGGAAGATCGTCCAGTAACGATGTAATTGGTGCCGTGATCATGACGGTAGATATTGGCGGTATGGCACGGCGTTTTGACCGAACTTTCTGGACCTATGATGACGGTCGCTATCTTGAAGCCTCAAAACGTGGTGATTCAACCTCCACGGCCTTTCGTGATTACCCTGGTTTAGAAGAACCTTTTAAAGAGGGTAAAACCTTTTTGTGGAAAGGGCAGGATAACGAACGAATTATCTGGGTACCTTTGATTCAAACCGAATCGTCCGGTCCGATCTGGGTCGGGCGAATAGTTGACGATAGCCCGCTGGTGGATTTTACCAGCCAGTTGATTATTCAGGTTTTCAGTTTCATGCTGGTGCTTATGCTGATTGCCTGGGTTGTGGCGCGTTGGTTGGCAATTCAGGCCGACAAGGTAGGTTATCAACTGACCGATGGCATCAGCCGCATGTTGGAGGATGATGAAAAGGTCGTGTTTAACTGGCGCTGGACCCAGGAGCTGAAGTCTCTCAGTGAAAAACTGACCCGTCTTGCAAACAAACATGCTGCCAATAACCAGCGCCTGCGTAGCCATACGCGTGAACTGGAAGAATCCAACCGTTATAAATCAGAGTTTCTGGCCAATGTCAGTCATGAATTGCGTACACCACTCAATTCGATTTTGTTGTTATCAAAAATTCTGGCTGACAGGGACAGTGGTCTGTCTTCGGAAAATCTCAAACAGGCCCAGGTCATTCATAAGGCCGGCAGGGATTTGCAGCAGTTGATCGAAAATATTCTCGACCTGTCGAAGATAGAAGCAGGTCATAGTGCGTTAAACCTGGAAAATGTTGTTTTATCAGATCTGATCGAAGAAATGGTGCAGTTACTTAAGCCACAGTTTGATGATAAGGGTTTGTATCTGAAAACCCATTATGAAACAGACAAGAAAGTAATACTGAATACCGATCCGGATAAATTGAAACAGATCATCAAAAACTTTCTGTCGAATGCGGTCAAGTTCACCGAAAAAGGCGGTGTTGTAATTAGCATCAGCAAGCATGAAGATGCAGATGACAGCACATTGCCCATCAATATTTCTGTCAAAGATACTGGCATAGGTATTCCCCGTAACAAGCAAAAACTGGTGTTTCAGGCTTTTAAACAGGTGGATGGTTCAACCAGTAGACGCTATGGTGGCACCGGCTTGGGCCTGAGTATCAGCAATGAGTTGGCACAGCTGCTTGGCGGCAAGATCATGCTGAAAAGTGAAGAGGCTAAAGGCGCTGAATTTATTCTGGAGTTGCCACTGGTCTTTGATCGCAGCAATATCAATGAAGAACAGCTCGGAGTTGATGAGCCAGCTGTTGATATAGCTGCAGTTAATCAGGCAGGCGCTGAAAAAACTTTTATCGACTGCAATGTGTTGATACTGGAAAAGGACATGCAGAATTTACTGGCACTGACAACATTGCTCGAAAAATGGAATATTACAGTGACGGGAGCCGGTGATGTTGAGGAAGCGCTGGAAGTGCTGGCCGAGGAATCATTTTCGCTCATGATATTGGATGCTATGATATCGACTTCTGAAGATAATGCTGCCATTCGACGGGTTCGCAGCAGTTATGGTTGTGAAGATCTGCCAATGGTCGTATTGACATCCAGGCATGACGAAAAACAAAAACAGGCCTGTATTGAGGGTGGGGCGTCGGAGTATCTGCTAAAACCGGTTGAGCCCAGCGAGTTAAACAGCATTTTACAAAAATATATAACCGTTAAAGAGTCCGCGCAGGAATGAATGAAAAAAGGTACAAAGGTTTCAAACTGCTGATTGTTGATGACAATCAGAATAACCTGTTTACATTGCGCACGCTGCTTGAAAAGCATATGGATATCGAAATTTTCGAAGCCCTTTCCGGTGCACGGGCACTGGAAATTGCGCTTGCAGAAAATGATCTGGACCTGATTATTCTTGATGTGCAGATGCCGGAAATGGATGGTTACCAGACTGCTTCGATGCTGAAGATTCGTAAAAAAACCCGTGATATACCGATCATATTTCTTACCGCAGCATTCAAAACCGAAGAGTTTCAGCAAAAAGGTTACGATGTTGGTGCCGTTGATTACCTGTTAAAACCGATTGACGATAACCAGCTGATTAACAAGATCAGTACCTATTTTCGCCTGATTGAAAAAGAACGCGAAATGAATCGCCTTCTCGAGGAAAAGGTGCTGGAGCGTACCGCAGAACTCAATAAAACCAAGTTGCACCTGGAAAATATTATCACCCACATGGGTGAAGCGTTGCTGGTTCTTGATAAAACCGGGATCATCAGAGAAGTCAACCCGGCAGGTATGCAAATGCTCGGTTATGCTGAAGATGAGCTGACAGGCATGTCGATTGGTGATGTGTTTGAAGAAGATAATGATGAACAGGCCGAGGCTTTCATGGGTACCTGGCTGGAAGCCCTGATTAGAACCGGTGCACTGAAAGCCATTGATGCGCGTTTTGTCACAAAATCCGGAAAAAGGATTCCGATTTTGTTTTCTCGAACAGCAGTATCGGATGATAATGGTGAAATTAGTGATATCATCTGTATAGCAAAAGACATGAGCGGTTTCATACGTGTCAACAGCGATGATTCCTGAGACATGCCCGGAAGTACCCGGAAGTAAAAGTTTGGAGCAGTTATGAGTGATTCCGTAGAAAACCAGCAGGCAAGCGAAGACCACACAACCCTGACAGCCAATGCGTTAAAGGCGATGGCGCATCCTCTTCGCTGGAAAATTCTCTGCACACTCGGTAAAACCGAGTTATCAGTTGGCGAAATTGTAGAAAAAACCGGCACATCGCAAAGTAATATTTCGCAGCACCTGGAACAACTCCGAAATAAAAATATTCTGACATCGCGTAAAGAAGCAAACCGTATTTTCTACCGTATTCGCAATGACCAGTTGCTTGAATTGATAGGCACGATGAGAACAGTACTTTGTCCTACCAACCTTGATGATCGTTTCACCGATGATTAATTGTCTTTGAGTACACCTGGTCAACGCTATAATCAGTTAATCGAGTCCGGCACATTTAAACCGGACCAACATCTTTTCCTGTTTGCGACAAGCTTTCCCCTGATTCATGGCATTTATTTATGGGGCGGTGTTGGCCGGGGCAAGACCCGCCTGATGGATTTATTGCATGATAGTCTGGGTGATGCCATGACCAGGCGACAGCATTATCATGAGTTTATGCAGGAAGTGCATCAATGGCTGCAGAACAATGGAGGTAATAAAGATCCGCTGCAGTTATTGGCTCGACGATAGTCGAAAAAAATCAGGGTTTTATTTCTCGACGAATTTGTGGTCACTGATATTGCCGATGCCGTCATTCTGGCTCAATTGCTAAAAGGATTATTCAGCAATGGTATAAGCCTGGTGACGACCTCCAATGTTTTGCCAGAAGAGCTTTACCGGGAAGGTATCCAGCGAGCATCATTTCTGCCTGCAATAACCCTTATCGAAAAACATACCGAAGTCGTATGCCTTGGCGGCGGCTATGATTATCGCAAGGCGATCATGCAGTCGTCACCTGTATACAAGCTGTCGAAAAATCATTCAGTTGATCAATTGCTCGAACAGGAATTCAGCCGGCTTGTTGAAAGCCAGGCTCTAGAACAACAGGGTGAATTGATTGTGGCTTCGAGACAAATCCCTTTTTATAAAAAATCGGTCGATAGTATCTGGTTTCGTTTTGCCGATCTTTGTATGGGGCCAAGACATGCCTCAGACTATCTTGAAATTGCCCAGTGTTACCATACGGTTTTTATTGACGGGGTTCCTGTTCTTGATGCGACCCAGGATGACTGTGCCAGGCGCTTTATTTCCATGATTGATATTTTTTACGATCACAAGGTCAAGATTATCATCAGTGCTGCAGCAGAGCCGGATAAACTTTATTGTGGTGAACGGCTCGCTTTTGAGTTTCAGAGAACCGCGAGTCGCTTAAATGAAATGCAGACGGCTCAATACCTGTCAAAAGAACATAAAACGTGAGACCAATGAATCAGGAAACTAAAAACATCATAGATGATTTACAAAGCCGCCTGGCATTCCAGGAAGATGCCATTGATGCGCTGAATAAAACCATTGCCGAACAGTCTGGTGAAATCAACCTGCTGCAGCAGCAATTGAAATATCTGCATGATCAACTCAAACAGTTACAGGAATTACAGAAAGAACAGGGGGAGGCGCAGGCGCAGCACGAGGTGCCGCCCCATTATTGATCTGCCTAAGTCAGTTTCTCAAGAATTCTGAAACCCGCCAGATAGGTACCGATGGCCGAACCCAGGGTACTGAAAATAAAAACCAGCAAGGTTCGTGAAACGCGGTTTTTCCACCAGCCTTTCCAGTGGGTGGTGTCGTGGCGAAGCGTACTGAAGTCACCTACCCGCGGTTTTCTGAAATACAGTTCCGCGGCGGTTGTCACCATGCCGGCGCCAACGGTTGGGTTCAGTGATGTCAGTGGTGCGGCAAGAAAAGCGGTGAGTACGGTCAAGGGATGGCCGGTGGCAATGATCGCCCCCAGGGCCGAAAGTCCACCATTGATGACAATCCATTCGATTACCAGTTGCCAGCCCAGCTCGGGACTGCGCTGAAAGCCAATAAAAAAGCCGGTAAGAATCAGTAAAACAATTAACCAGGGAAAGATTTTCCAGAAACGCGACTTGGCTGGCTGTGCTTCCAGTGTGGAGATAATCTCAGCAGGCTCATTGCTTTGGCTTTGCAGATAGTTTTTTATGCCGGCAACATGACCAGCACCTAAAACGGCAAGAATATTTTCATGACCCTTGGAGGCTATTTCCTGGCGAATGCGGGCCGTCATATACTGATCTCTTTCGTCGATCAGCGGCAGATACAGGTCCTGACGCTCTTCGGCAAATTCCGCGAAAGTCGTTTCCAGCATGTCGCCCTGTTTCAGTTGTTCAATTTCCTCTTCCGATACTTCATCACGGGAAACAATGCTGGCAAACAGGCCTGCGACGATACCAGCACGTTTCCACCATGGTACATTGCTGGCAACGCGCTTCAGCGTGGTGCCAATATCACGGTCAATCAGCAACACATCGAGGTTATGTTTTTGTGCCATTTCGATGGCCATGCGTTGTTCAGCACCGGGTTGAATACCAAACTGTTCGGCGAGACGTTGCTGGTAAGCGCCCATAGCCAGGTTGGCAGCAACCATGGCTGCTTTTCCCTGTTTAATGACTTTGAACAGGTCCATTTGTGCCAGTGCATCAGGATTAATGATGGCATTGTAACGAGAAGGGCAAAGCTCAACTGCAACGGCATTGTAAGAACCGCTGGCAAGTAATTTTTCGACTGCTTCGGCACTGCTTTTGGAAACATGTGCCGTGCCCAGCAGGGTCACTTCACTGTCATTTAGCTGGATTTTTTCAATGGGTTCAATGTTGTTCATTCGTGTATAGTAACCGAAATCGGCCATTGATTAGGCTGAAAAATTTTGTTTTTTTATCTGTTAAATGAGTTTGAATGGTTTAAAAGAAATTCATGCAAATACCTTTTAGTGAATATCCGGGCCGCCATGAAAGGCATTTTAGGCGCAAGATTAAAAATCCACTGTTTCCACGTCCAATCGACAGCTACTCTGATGATGACTTACTCGAGGTGCAGCGTCTTGACCATGAAGAAATTATTGAATTCATTACACGGCTGCGGACCTATGTTGAGCAGGCCGTAAACCTTAAGCCCACTGAAGAAAGTGACAAAGTGCTCGACCTGAAAGCTGAATTGGAAAAGCTATATGAAACAGCCTGTCGAATCGGTGATCAACAGGATAACAACAAGGCCGCAATACGTGATTTGTTAAAAATTATCATGCAAACCATCAGGCAACACGCCGGGGGTGACAGCAAGGCAGAGTCGGAAATTGAACAGGAGGGTCTGGCGCGTGAGCAGCATTTTGCCATGCTTGATCATTACCTGGTTGCCGACCTGATAGATCCCGAAAGTCTGATTATGGAAGATGAACTGCCTGCTGTTATGTTATCTGAAGATACTGAACAGGTTGGTCTGGCTTTGACTTTGTTAAGCGAAGAACAGCGTTTTCTGCTGGCCGCCGATGCGGAGTCACTGGCTAAAAATCTTGATCAAAAATTTCCTCAAGAGTACCAGGAAAGAATCAACCTGATTCGACAACTGTCTTAAAAAATCGGTACAAAGCAAGTAAGCACTTACTTATGGCCAGTGATTTTCAATTTCGCTCGTTAAAATTGGCCAAAAATAAAAATAAGCACACATTCTATATCGTTGATTCTCACCCCTGAATGATTATAACCTAGTAAAATACTCAGGAATTAATGAGAGGATCTAATATGCAATCTGGAAACAGTCCAATTGATGAATTGCTGGATGCAGGTTACGAGTACGGGTTTGTTACCGATATTGCTTCAGATACATTTCCACCCGGGTTGGATGAAACCACGGTTAGGGCGATATCGGCCAAGAAAAACGAACCTGACTGGCTGCTTGAGTGGCGTTTAAAAGCCTTCCGGCACTGGCTGACAATGGAAGAGCCGGAATGGGCTCACATTAATAAACCAAAAATTGATTTTCAGGCGATTTCTTACTATTCGGCGCCCAATTCAATGAAGGACGCGCCAGAGAGCCTTGATGATATTGATCCCGAAATCAGAAAAACCTACGACAAGCTGGGTATTCCCATTGAAGAGCAGATGGCACTGGCCGGTATTGCCGTGGATGCCGTTTTTGACAGTGTTTCGGTGGCGACGACTTTCCGGGAGAAACTGGCAGAGTCTGGAGTGATTTTCAGCTCTATATCCGAAGCAGTCCAGGATCACCCGGAATTAGTCAAGGAGAACCTGGGTTCAGTCGTTTCTTACCGGGATAATTTCTTTGCCTGTCTGAACGCAGCTGTCTTCAGTGACGGCACCTTTGTTTATATACCTAAGGGCGTCAAATGCCCGATGGAGCTATCCACCTACTTTCGGATTAATGAAAGAAATACCGGGCAGTTTGAAAGAACACTAATAGTGGCGGAAGACGAAAGCCATGTCAGTTACCTGGAAGGCTGTACGGCACCGATGCGTGATGAAAATCAGCTGCATGCGGCAGTGGTCGAACTGGTTGCAAAAACGGATGCGAAGATCAAATACTCAACGGTACAGAACTGGTACCCCGGTGATGATAAGGGTAAGGGGGGGATTTATAACTTTGTAACCAAGCGTGGCGAATGTCGGGGCGACCGGTCACACATCTCATGGACCCAGGTTGAAACCGGCTCTGCCATCACCTGGAAATATCCAAGCTGTATTTTGCGTGGCGATGATTCCGTTGGTGAGTTTTATTCCGTTGCGGTTGCACGTGGCATGCAACAGGCAGATACCGGAACAAAAATGATTCACATGGGAAAAAACACCAAGAGCACTATTGTATCCAAGGGTATCTCTGCTGCGCAGGGGCAAAATGCTTATCGTGGTTTGGTTCGTATAACGCAGGCAGCTGAAAATGCCAGAAATCACACCCAGTGTGATTCGCTTTTGATTGGTGATAAATGCGGTGCCCACACTTTTCCTTACATAGAAAATCGCAACCCGACTGCCAAGCTCGAACACGAGGCAACCACCTCTAAAATTGGTGAAGACCAGTTGTTCTATTGCAAACAGAGAGGCCTGAGTGAAGAGGATGCGGTTTCAATGATCGTCAATGGCTTCTGCAAGGAAGTATTTAATGAACTACCGATGGAATTTGCTGTTGAGGCACAGAAGCTGCTGAGCGTGACCCTGGAAGGCGCTGTTGGATAAGGTATTGGATAACTGGAGTAATGACAATGTTAACGATTAAAGACTTAAAAGTTTCAGTTGAAGAAAAAGAGATTCTTAAAGGTTTATCTTTGCAGGTAAATGCTGGGGAAGTACATGCCATCATGGGGCCACACGGCTCTGGTAAAAGCACTTTATCCCATGTGCTTGCGGGCAAAGATGGTTACCAGGTGAACTCGGGTAGTGTCACCTACAAAGGTTCAGACCTGCTCGAACTGGAAACAGAGGAAAGGGCTCACCAGGGGATTTTTCTTGCCATGCAGTATCCGGTTGAGTTACCCGGCGTCAATAACATGGTATTCCTGCGTGAGTCATACAATGCATTAAGAAAAGCACGTGGTGAAGATGAAATTGACTCACCGGCATTTATCAAGCTCATCCGTGAAAAGGCAGACCAGGTCAAATTGCCAGCCAAGCTGTTAAAACGAAGTGTTAACAGCGGCTTTTCAGGTGGTGAGAAAAAACGCAATGAAATACTACAAATGGCGTTGCTTGAACCAAGCCTGGCTATTCTGGATGAAACAGATTCCGGTTTAGATATTGATGCCCTGCGTATTGTTGCTGATGGCGTCAACCAGTTGCGCAGCCCGGATCGTGCAATGATCGTGGTAACGCATTACCAGCGTTTGCTGGATTACATCAAACCCGACGTGGTGCATGTGCTGGCAGATGGTCAAATCATAAAAACCGGCGACTTTAGCCTGGTAAAAGAACTTGAAGACAAGGGTTATGGCTGGTTAATTGATGAGGAGGCCGCATGAGTGCTGGGCAAAATCAAGGTGAATGGCTCGAGGAATTCAAACAGGGACTTAACCAGTCTGAGGTTGAAGCTAATAGCAGCAATTCCTTAGACAGTCTGCGCCGTGAAGCTGTTGAGGCATTAATGTCAGAGCCGCTGCCATTTCGAAAAATGGAACGCTGGCGTTATACCCCTGTAGCTGGCCTGTTTAAACTGCCACTTAATATTCTTAAGAACCAGCCTGCTAACGATACTGGTTATGAGGAACTGTTTAGCATGGGGCTTGATTCCCATCGTTTTGCAGTGATTAACGGGCATGCACATTTTCTGGGCGATATCAATGAGCTGCCGGCCGGTGTTATTTTTTCTACAATGCATGACGCCGCCGTTAAGCATGAAGCGTTGTTATCCCAATATGCCGGCAAGGCAATGAGTCAGCAGGGTACGCAAAACCGTTTGCAGGCTTCCCTTGTGAACAAGGACAGTAAGCTTTTTCAGTATCTCAACCAGTCAATTTCTCCCGATGGAATATTTATTCACGTTCCGGAAGGCATAAAACTTGAAAAGCCGGTTGAGGTTGTCTTTTTCAAGTCCGGTAACCAGGCTGATCTGGTGCAAACACATAATGTTGTTGTTCTGGAAAAAGATGCTGCTATGACGCTGCATGAAAAGCATGTTGATGAAGAGGCTTCTCAGAGTTTTTGTAACAATCAGCTGGAGATGATCATAGGTGATAATGCCAGCCTGCAGCATTACTACCTGCAGCAACAGGGTAGCAGTGGCTGGCATCGACAGGGCATGCATCGAATTCAGGCAGAAGCAAGCCGTTACAGAGGCTGGTATGGTTGTTGTGGCAGCCAGTGGAGTCGTCTGGAGACAACAGTAATTTTCAGCGGTGATAATGCTGAGAGTGATGTGCAGGGCATTCAACTGGCATTAAATGGTCAGCTCAGTGATATTCACCTGGACACGCGGCATGATCAGCCGGGCTGTCATAGCGAACAGCACTTCCGCGGACTGGTCACCGGTAAAAGCAAAATTGTTTTTGATGGCAACATTACCGTTTCACAGGATGCCCAGAAAACCATTGCTCATTTGTCAGACAACAATCTGATGTTAACGCGTAATGCAGAAATTGATGCCAAGCCGCAACTGGAAATCTATGCTGATGATGTGCAATGCAGTCATGGCACCAGTATTGGTGAACTGGATGAACAGTCAGTATTTTATTTGCGATCACGTGGTATATCGGAGCAACAGGCCCGCAACCTGTTGAGTATCGGTTTTGTTGCCGAACAGATTGATAAAATTGAACTGGAGGCCTTCAGGCAATATATGCTGGATCTGTTGGAAATACAGTTGCAGGCTGCTCAAAAGCAGGAGAACCCGGATGACGGCCAATAAAGAGACAGTCATAGAGGCGGTTAAAACTGTATACGATCCGGAAATTCCAGTGAATGTTTACGACCTGGGATTAATATATAACATTGACTTTCCGCGCCCGGACCAAATAGCCATAACCATGACTTTAACGTCGCCGGCCTGCCCAGTTGCCCAGTCATTGCCTGAGCAGGTCAGACAGGCGGTTATCACGGCAACGGGCATTGATAGCGTGGATGTCGAAGTTGTCTGGGATCCTCCATGGAGCCAGGAAGTAATGAGTGATGAAGCCAGGCTGGCATTGAACCTGATATGAATCATCAGTTGGGAGAAAAATCATGGCTGTTAATTTAACTGAAAACGCTGCAAAACATGTTATTACAATGTTGGAAAAACGTGGTGGAGGTATTGGTTTGAGGGTTGCAACACGTAAATCAGGTTGCACCGGCTATGCCTATGATGTCGATTATGCCGATAGCATTGAAGATAACGATCATGTGTTTGAAAGCCATGAAGTAAAAGTTATCGTTAACGATGAAGACTTGAGTTTTCTTGATGGCATGACTATCGATTTTGTAAAACAAAATATGCTCAACGAAGGCTTTGATTTTATCAATCCGAATGTCAAAGATGAATGTGGTTGCGTTACCTGAAGCATTAAGTACAGAAGACAATCGCGTTAACGGTTGTATGAGCAAGGTTTGGGTATCGGCCTACGTGGATTCAGGTCTGGTTGGTTTCCATGCCGACTGTGATACTCCAACCATCAAGGGAGTTCTGGCTCTACTTGTTGACCAGATGTCGGAAAAGCCTGCCGAAAAGGAATTCTCCACCGACCTAGATGAAATATTTGACAGGCTTTCTCTGGATGATCATTTGTCACCCAATCGGCATTTTGGTGTCTATGCGATGGTGGAACTGATGAAACAACAGGTTAAAGCCTTACAACAAGCTGCTTAGCGTTTCTATCAGAGAAGTACCTGTTCAATCCCTTCCGATTGCAGTTTTTCGGTAAAACTCTTTTGCCAGTTTTCACCCAGCAGGTGATTGGCCAGTTCGACGACAATGTAATCTGTTTTTAACCCGGTTTCATCAGCATATCGGCTGAGTCCCTGCTGGCAGGCGGGGCAGCTGGTTAGCAATTTAACATTGCTTTTATCTTTGCCGGTTGTTGTGCATACCTGTTGTATACCGGTTTTTAATTCTTCGGACTTTCTAAAGCGTAACTGGTTGGCAATGTCCGGGCGTGATGTTCCCAGTGTGCCTGCCTCTCCGCAACATCGATCGGATAGTTCAACCTGTTTGCCGGTAAGGGCCCTGGCGACGTTAATAGGAGCCTGGGTTTTGATCGGGCTATGGCATGGGTCATGGTAAAGATATTCTTTATCGTTGCTGTCGGGCAACTTGTATCCTTTCTCCATCAGGTACTCATGAATATCCATAAGACGCGAGCCGGGAAAGATTTTTTCAAATTCATATTTCATTAGCTGGTCGATGCAGGTACCACAGGAAACCAGAACGGTTTTGATGTCCATGTAATTGAGAGTGTTGGCAATGCGATGAAACAGCACACGGTTTTCCGTGGTGATTTTCTGGCCCTGCGAGGCAAGTCCGGCCGCAGATTGCGGGTAACCACAACACAGATAACCCGGAGGCAAGACTGTCGTCGCGCCTGAATCGTAAAGCATGGCGATGGTGGCAAGGCCAACATCTGAAAACAGCCGTTCCGAGCCGCAACCGGGGAAATAGAAAACCGCTTCAGTGTCATCACTGTTTTTCGCGGGATCACTGATAATGGGAACCTGGGTTTTATCTTCCAGGCCTAGCTCGGTGCGATAAGAACGTTTCGGTAGTTCAACTCTTATCGGGCGACTGACCAGTGCAGAGAGTTGGTCATTAATCTGCAGTTTGCCGGTTGTTGCATCAGGCAGTTTTTCTGTGTCTTTGATCAGCGGTGTTTTCTTTAACAGGTCATGACCAAGATTGATTGCCTTAAAACCCCATTTCAGCATTAGTTGCCGCAGTGTTTTGACCAGACGTGGGTCAGTGGCATTCAGCAGTTTCATCGCCGACCAGGTGCCAAGATTGAAACGTTTCTGTCCGCGCTCGGTGAGAATTTTTCGCATGCGAACAGTAACATCACCAAAATCAATATTGACCGGGCAGGGGTTTAAGCATTTATGGCAGACTGTGCAATGATCGGCGACGTCGTTCATTTCATCGAAGTGCTGAATGGCCAGACCTCTGCGGGTCTGTTCTTCGTAAAGGAACGCCTCAATAATCAGGCCGGTGCCAAGTATTTTGTTACGCGGTGAGTAAGACAGGTTGGCGCGTGGGACATGAGTCATACAGACAGGCTTGCATTTGCCGCAACGCAGGCAGTGCTTGATATCATCATTGAGCGCACCAAGTTCGCTCTCCTCGAGGATCAAAGCTTCCTGCTGCACCAGTTGCAATGATGGCGTATAGGCTTCATCAAGACCAGAGCCGGGCATGAGCTTGCCTTTGTTAAAATGACCGTTGGGGTCAACCTTGTTCTTGTAGGCGACAAAGTCCTTGATCTTATGTTCATCAAGATACTGGAACTTGGTCAGGCCGATGCCGTGCTCACCGGATATGGAGCCACCCAGAGAAAGTGCCAGCTCCATGATGTTATCAACAAGCCGGTCAGCTTCATGCAGCATATGATAATCATGCGAATGCACGGGAATGTTGGTGTGTACATTACCGTCACCGGCATGCATGTGTAAGGCAATAAAAAGTCTTGATGAGCGCCGCCTGGCATGAATCTCAATTAAGCGTTCGTGCACTTGAACAAATTCCTGGCCACTGAAAATGCTGTTTAATGGCTGGGCAACTTCCTCTTTATAGGAATGACGCAGTGAGCGGTTCAATAGCAGGTCGAGAATGGTTTTGTTATTGCCAATGTCATCAGAAATTTCAACAGCGAAATCACCAAGAGCTGCAACCGGTTCGTTAAGGTGTTCAAGAATAAATTGCCATTTAGTTAATGACTTTTTAACCACCTCAATGGCGTTGTTTTGTTTGTTATTAATGAATGCGCGGTTTTCTTCCGAGTGATCTTCACACTGACAAAGTCGATTGAGGTCGGACTGCAGAAACTCAAGCATATCCTGTTTTATCAATAGCTTGTTTTTAATTGATTGTTTGATGTTGAGTGTCTCAATGCCGCGATTGTAGTCACCCAGTTTTTCCAGCGGTATAACTACGTCTTCATTGATTTTAAAAGCATTGGTATGTGCTGAAATTGCCGCAGTCCGGGCACGGTCAAGCCAGAAGCGCTGACGGGCTTCTGGGCTGGTGGCGATGAAACCTTCTGCATCACGTTTCCTGGCAAGTTCAACGATCTGCTCGACAACCTGGTCGAGTTTTTCAGCATCATCGGAAACAATATCTGCCAGCAATACCATTTTCGGTAACTGGCCAGCATGTTCAGGCGATGATGATTTTGAAGAATATTTAACAGCCTTGATATAGCGTTCATCGAGATGTTCCAGCCCGGGCAAAAGTACATCCTGGCTGTTTTCAACAAAGTCCTTGATTTCGACAATGGCCGGAACAGCCCTGGAGATGTCATTGCCAAAAAACTCCAGGCAGACAGTTCTTCCATGACTGGGCATACGATGCAGCACAAAGCGGGCAGAGGTGATCAGACCATCACAGCCTTCTTTTTGAACTCCGGGCAGCCCTGAAAGAAACTTGTCGGTAACGTCTTTGCCCAGTCCATCCTGGCGGAAGACTTTACCCGGCATTTCCAGTATTTCAGGGTGGCCGACACGGGTTATACCATCGGCTTCATAACGGGTTAATCGAAATCGCACAGTGTCCTGAGTATGTAACTTGCCGAGGTTATGATTAAGTCTGTCTATTTCAAGC
>JARRJW010000050.1:0-8111 GCA_037388785.1 Gammaproteobacteria bacterium | reverse complement strand
AAAGCACCGTACAGACGCTGAAGTGCCCAGACCATATCAGGGCTTGATTATGACGTTCTGGCCGGGCTCGACCAAGTCGAACAGGGTAATGATGTCTTCATTACGCATGCGAATGCAGCCATGAGACAACGGCTGCCCCATCGGTTCTGTTGATGGTGTGCCATGAATATAGATATATCGTCTCAGGCTATCGACATCAGTGCCACGGTTGAAAGCGGATTCACAACCTGTCAGCCAGAGTATCCGGGTTAAAATCCAGTCTCTGTCAGGCTGTTGAGATGCCAGTTCCGGAGTGTAAATTTCGCCCGTAGGCCGGCGGCCGATAAAAACCGTATTGGGCGGACAGTTCTCACCAATCTTGATACGGATGCGATGTTTACCTAAAGGCGTACAGCCTGATCCATTAAGCTGCCCCGCTCCATTAAGTGCTGTTGAAACTTCGCATTCAAACGCGGCTGCGCGCCCGTGCATCAAAAATAATTTCTGATCGCTGATACTTATTTCAATGCGGTTTTGATCGTTGAATGTCATTTAATGATAAATAATTACCGTTTGCGGAAAGCCTGTAACCCTGTATATCTTCTGCTGTAAATGCGATCTGATCTTCATACCATAATGGAATGTAAGGTAAATCGGAATGCACAATTTCCTGAATTTGCCGGTAATAGGACTTTTGCTGTTCAAGACTCGAAGATTTTTTTGCAGTCTCAAGCAAACTGTCTACCTGAGAGGATACATATCTGCCACGGTTTGCACCTTCAGGCGGAAGGGATTCAGAATGGAATGCATAATTGAAAATATCAGGGGTATTGATGCCAACCCAACTCAGACTGTACATTTGAAAATTACCGGCCTTGATATCACCAAAAAAAGTCCCCCAATCATAACTTTTGATCACCATTTCGATACCGACCGTTTTTAACTGTTGCTGAATCACGGTTGCCAGCTTGATCCGAAAAGGGTCTGTTGAAGTTTTATAGGTGAGCTGAAGCGGGTTTTCCGGCCCATAACCCAAATCTGAAAGGATTTGGCGCGCCTTGTCAGGGTTAAACCGATAAGCCTGCAATTGATCATGACCGGCCCAATGTGAACCCGGCAATACGGATTCTGCCCGGCTGGCTGCGCCCTGAAATACATATTGAATGATTTCAGTCCTGTTTATGGCCTGCGCAAGGGCTTTTCTTATTCGCTTGTCGCCAGTGTATCTGTCGTTCAGATTAAAGCCAATATAACTGAAATTGTGCCCTCTTCTTTGCAGGCTCCTGATACCCTCGGTTTGTCTCAGGTAGCCCACCATTTCCGGTGAAAGATCATTCTGTAACAGATCAATTTCACCATTGATCAACTTCAGCACACGTACGGTTGGATCCTTCACCAGGTCAAAAATGACAATCTGTTTATCCGTTCGACGCTGAATAGTTAAACGGTTCTGTTTTTTTGATATGAGTTCAAACTCCCCGCTACCGTGCAGGACATTCTCATCAGGCTCTTTATCAGAAGCACTACTGGCTGGCATGATGCCCAGCTGCAGATAAGCCGGGAAAAGTGGATCCGGCTGTTTCAGGCTGAATTTTATCGTCTCATCATCAACGCGTTGAACTGATTCAATCATCGAGAGAGACTGCCTGTGAGGTGAAAGACTTTTCCTGTCAAGGACAAAGCGATAAGTGGCGACCACATCTTTTGCAGTAACAGGAACACCATTAGTAAATGGTAACCGTTCAGGCTTTAAACGAAAAATATAGCTAAAATCATCTAGTTGTTGCCAGTCCGCAATACCAGGCACTGGCAGCAAAGACTCATTAAAGTTAACCAGCCTGGCATAAAGCAATTGATTGATTCGTTCTGAACTGGCATCGGTAGCAAACCTGGGATCAAGGTTCTGTGGCATGCTGGCGATGCCAAAACGTATGGCCTGAGAGTCATCGTTAGACCCTGCTAGTTGAGCACTACAACCACCAAGCAGGAAAACAGCAACGAAAATAAACGCCGTAAAATTTCTGACCGAATTATTCATGCTGAGATTTCTGACAGAATAAAAACAGGGGTAAAAGCAAGATAAACAATAATCAGGAGTTTTTCCAAACACAGAATGGATGCATCACGAGATTCATATTGTAATAACGGGGATCTGTAGAGACTTCCTCACCAAGCCAAGCTGGTTTTTCAAATACTTCTTCTTCACTTGTCAATTCAATTTCAGCCACAACCAGACCTTCATTATCACCAGTGAAAACGTCAATTTCCCAGGTATGGTCTCCGACCACCACCTCATGCCGCACTTTATCGACAACCGGTTTTATAGCAACGTATTCAATTATCTCAAGTGCTTCAGCGTAAGGTATAGGGTATTCGTATTCTTTACGCGTAATACCGTTGGCAGAACTTTTAATACCAAGAAAGGCTTTTCCACCTGCCTTGGTTCTGACGCGAACAGAGCGGTCACCCCCCTGGGTAAGGTATCCCTGTACAAGACGAAAGGATTCACTGACATTGGTCTGCCAGTCATCGTTTACTACAAGAAACTTTCTTTCTATTTCTGTTGCCACCACTTCTCCTGGATATCAGTACATTTTTATCGTGTTAACAATGCAATCGACTCAACATGCCCGGTATGGGGAAACATATCCATAACACCGGCGGCCTCCAACTTGTAACCTTTTTTGTTAACCAGCACATCCAGGTCACGTGCCAGGGTACCCGGGTAACAGGAAACATAGACTATCCGTTTTGCATTGAATTTATCGATCTGTTCGACAATTTCAATAGCACCACTGCGAGGTGGGTCCAGTAAAATTTTATCGAACTGTTCGTTCAACCAGGATTGTCCTTCAAGCCCTTCAAAAAGGTTGGCCATGAAGTACCGCGCGTTAGTAATCGCATTTTTTTCCGCATTTTCTGCTGCCCGCTTAACCAGATTGGCGTCTCCCTCGACCCCAACAACCGCTTTGACCTTGCGTGCAATTGGCAACGTGAAATTACCGAGGCCACAAAACAGATCAAGCACGCTGTCATCAGGTTTCAGTTCAAGCAATTCCATCGCCCGGTTAACCATTTTCCGATTAATGTCTGTGTTCACCTGGGTAAAATCAGTGGGCAGGAAATCATGTGTGATGCTGTGATCAGGTAAAGAATAGGATAAAGATACCGCTTTACCATTCAAAGGCATAACTGTATCAGGTCCGCCAGACTGCGTATAAACAAAAACATTATGTTGCTCGCCGAATTCCAGCAATATGCCGGTATCGACATCTGAAAGCTTTTCAAGGATCCTGAAAATCAATATAACCTGGACATCATCAATAGCTACCTCAATTTGTGGTAACTTATCTTTGATGCTGAGACTGCCAACCAGCTCTGCCAGGGGAGCAATCAGCAAACCAACCGATGGGTGCAACACATGGCAAACTTCGGTTTCGGTTATAAAAGATGTCCCTCTCTCCCGAAAACCGACCAGCACTTTCTCTTTCTTATGAACGTACTTGACACCCAGGCGCGCTTTACGTCGATAACCCCAGGGCGTTTCATTCGTCAGTGGCGGCAACACTGATTTCGGTGTCACCTTACCCAGGCGTTTCAGGGTTTCCAAGAGCGCATCCTGCTTGGCAGCTATCTGGTCTTCGTCAGATAAATGCTGCAGCGAACAACCACCGCAAACACCGAAGTGATTACATCGGGGCACTATGCGCTTCGGTGAAGCATTGATGACCTGTTCTACAGTGGCTTCATCATGACGTTTTTGTTTTTTCAGGTAACGGGCAACGACCTTTTCACCGGGCAGAGCTCCGGCAACAAAAACCGTTTTGCCTTCAACATGGGCAACACCCTTGCCATCCTGGTTCAAAGATTCAATATCAAGCTCTACAGGTTGCTGAGGCAGCCTGTTTTTTCTTCTTCTTGCCATAAAAGTTCAGCAGGTTATTTTTGCTTCCACTGACCGTTGCTGTTTTGGTACCACCAGCCTTTCTGGGCTTTTTGAGCCCATTTTCCGGCAAACACATTTCTTACCTGTTGCTCCCATTCGGGACGACCATTTGCCTTGGCGATCGCTTTATAGAGACTGTTACGGTCATTGTTTTCAGATTTAACCAGACTGTTTAAAGCACCCTTTTCCTTGATGGAAACAGCCTTTTGATTTTGCCAGGCAACTAATCCATTGTTATCAAAGCCAATTGCGCCTTTATCATAATATTTTTTCAGCTTGGCATGACGCTTGGCCATACTCGCTTCGAGTCGCTTAATTTCAGGCGTGTTCACAGAAAAATCAGGCTGAGCCGCGTGGACATCTGAAATAAAGAAACGGCCGATGGCCACAAACAGCCTGGATGAGTCCAGTTGCATCCTGCTTGCTCCTTTATCCTCATTATCTGGCATTGAGTCTTTTGCTTTTGGCTCACCCAGTATTTCTTCAACAATTCTTTCAGCTGCAGCCTCTGCCTGGGCTGCCGGAAAATAAACATTGATGGTCACGCATGCTGTTAAACTCAATAACAGCAACAGGAAAAATGCCAGTCCGCTACGATTTATAATTGCCATGAAAATATCCTCATGTGTTCATAATTATTGAATTGTCGGTGAACCGCTGTTTGCAATATTGACCAGCCGGCTCACCAGTGTATTCCAGTCAATATGACGATTATGCCCAATGACATCAATCCTGGGAATGCCCCCGCCCTTCACCAGGTAAAAACCTGACTCAGCATCTTCTACACCCGACATATTGCAGACATTATCACGCAACTGGCAACTAAAGCCGATCCTGTCATAGCCAAAATCATCAAAAAAGCGCATAAAGCTGCGCGACAGCGCGCCGGCAACACCGGCACCGCCAAGGTTCGAAATGTTGTCAACCGCTCTTTGACTGATACGTTTCTTACTGGATTTTTCAGAAGTGATGAAATGTGCATCAAATTGAGTTGGCTGCCAATTCTGTAACTGCAGTTGATCAAAACCACCATCCAGTAAACCGGTAATTTTCCCGAACTCGAAAGTTTCGGTTAATTTTTCCAGGTCAACTTCCCTGAATTCCACATCAGCCTGCAGGACCGGCCAGGCGCTGAGTAAATGGCTCGCCTTAAGATTTTTCACAAGAATATTGCCATCAAAAGCTCTTACCAGAAGAGTGCCCGCAAATTCTGCGTTGCCATCACGATATTTGACCGCGGGTATGATGCCGGAGATTTTTCCTGTCATAACTGGCCAGTTAAAAGCTTCTGTCACTTTTGAAAGGCTGATTGGTCTTATAAGCCCCTGAAACCTGACTGATGGTGAGCTAGTGAAATTGGCAATTTCAAATTCTTCGATGATGAGATCTCCATCAAACACCGGCATGGTCACGGGCTCTGTCAGTTTGATCGAATCAAATCCGGTATATAGCGGGAAAGCGGTATTGCCAAAATCGATGGTCTCAAGCAGCGTACCTTTTTTGAAACTCAGATAATTTGCTTTACTCTCTGTTTCAGTGTTGGAAAGTTCAAATTCGAGTGCCTGAATATCAAATTTCTTTGGGTTGGATTGCGGCTGATGAATAAAAAAGCCGTGCTTCAAACTTAGGTCGTAGTGATTCAACCGGCCCTGCTTAAAACTGAGTTTTGCATTTAGCTCACCAGACGTCTTCATTTGAGCCAGGTCATTGGTAATTACTGGCAAAATATAATATCCATAGATTTCTTCCAGATTGGCTCTTGATAAAACAATATCGCCATTGGCCAAAGAGGCAGACTTGCCTGATATATCCTTTAAACCTAAATCATGCGCTTTGTCCTGAAAGCGCATTTTAGCCAGCGACCATAGTTCATTTTCCTTCATGGAAAATTTTTCGAAATAAAGACTTAATGGCCTTTCCGACAAGTTAGTGTAGAAAAAAGGACTTAGCAATTCGCCCGAAGCAATTTTCAAATCCATTCTTTCAAGATGATGGCCTGCCCCGGCATATTGATAACGCCCTTCAAAATCAGCATTGACTGAATCTGCCAGGTAAGAACCCGCTTCATCTGAAAAAGCCAGCCCATCAATTCTACCCTGGTAATTTACAGTAAGATCTTCAGTTGTTCTTTTGAAGAAAAATTGACCACTTAAAAATCCTTCCAGAGAAACACCTTCGGGCAAAGTCACTCCAGAGTTTGAAATCTGTTCAGTAACTAGCCTGGCATTATCGATGACCATTTGAGCTGATAACAACTCATCATTGAATTTTCCGCTTAAACGGGTTTGACCTGACAGCAGAAACAGATTGTTCAGATTAAAATCCAGATGATTTTTATCTGGAATATATTGCCAATTCATTGCAGCCTGTTTTGCTGTAAGCAATTCATTTGAAATCATCAGAGTACCAGCATTACAGGCAATATTTGTTTTGTCTAAAAGCAACTCATCACAATGAATATGAAGGTTACGTACATCCATTGCTTTATAATCACTGGCATTTGCTTCCCCAAGCCGTGCATCGATGGAAGCTTTAGCTGAATTTATGCCTTTCAATTCAATATCAATATTCTCGAGATTGAATGTTTTTGAGTCTATTCTTTCGATACTTACCTTTACCGATGACAAGGCCATCGCCATTGCAGGCAAAAACAGGCTCAACAGCAAGCAGAGCTGCAGAATTTTTCCCTGTGACCATTTAACTGTCTGGAAAAACACCGGATGATAAATACCTGTCGCCACGATCACATATGATAGCCACTATGGTGGCATTATTCACTGCTTTGGAAAGCTTTAAGGCTGTCGCCACTGCGCCACCAGAGGAGATACCGGCAAAAATACCTTCTTTTGACGCCAGCAATCGGGTGGTTTCCTCGGCATCGAGCTGGGAGACATCCATTTCCTGATCGATTGCTGTTCGGTCGAAAATCTTTGGCAAATATTCCTTCGGCCAACGGCGAATGCCCGGGATACTGGCGCCCTCTTCAGGTTGAACACCAATAATCTGTATTGCCGGGTTTTTTTCCTTAAGAAAGCGCGATGTGCCCATGATGGTGCCAGTCGTGCCCATTGCACTGACAAAATGGGTAATCTCGCCATGCGTATCTTCCCAGATTTCAGGTCCGGTTGTCCGGTAATGTGCTTCAGGGTTATCCGCATTGGCAAACTGATTTAAGACTTTTCCTTCGCCTTTGCGTTCCATTTCATCAGCCAGGTCCCTGGCACCTTCCATACTCTGTTCCTGAGTCACCAGCACCAGTTCGGCACCATAAGCGCGCATTGCTGCCCTGCGCTCTAAAGTCATGTTATCCGGCATGATTAAAATCAGCCTGTAGCCTTTGATAGCTGCTGCCATCGCAAGTGCAATGCCGGTGTTGCCACTGGTAGCCTCGATAAGGGTATCACCGGGTTTGATTTCACCACGGGCTTCAGCACGCTGAATCATGGAGATAGCGGGTCTGTCCTTAACTGAACCAGCCGGGTTATTACCTTCCAGTTTAACAAGGACATGGTTGGATGGGTTTGGATTTAATCGCTGCAAACGAACCAACGGGGTTTTGCCAACGAAATCTTCGATAGTGGGGTACTTCATAACTTTTAAAATCTATGCTTTTGATGGTAACCTATTGTAATCATTAATATTATAATGAATAAAACCTTACAAGAACCGTTTTGTCATGCACCTTAAGAATATATTCATCATCATAGCGTCTTCTCTTGCTGTTTGTCAGAACGTTCTTGCCGAAGAACTCACTGAACTGGATTTTCTTTCCGAGAAACCTTTGCTGTCTTCCTCGACTACCCGCCTTAATCAAAAAATCAATGATATCCCGGCATCTCTGAGCATGATCAACAGGAAAGAACTGATGCGACTGGTTCCGGGCTTCCAGGTCGGTTTCAAGTATGGCAATGAAAGCACTGTAACCTATCATGGCTTGAGTGGTGAAACCAATAAACGCTTGCATGTTCTAATTGACCCACGTTCCACCTACAATCTTTTAATTGGCGGCACACTGTGGCAGACCCTGGCAATTACCCTTGATGATATTCATTATACCGGTGTCGTTCGAGGCCCTAACGCTACAACCTATGGCGCGAAGTCTTTTTCAGGCGTTATCAATATCAAAACTTACTCTGCCCTGGAACCTGATGGAACCCTATTCTCACTAGCCTATAGCCCGCAACGC
>JARRJW010000049.1:2565-20179 GCA_037388785.1 Gammaproteobacteria bacterium | reverse complement strand
CGGGAGACAATACAACATTCCCTCTTCGACCTGGTATTGCTTGACCAACAACTGCCTGATGGCAAAGGTATCGACCTGCTAGATGACCTGATAACAAAAAAACCTGATAGCCCCGTCATTATGATGACCGGTCATCATGACCTTGAGCTGGCTATTACCGCTATCAAAAAAGGAGCCGCCGATTTTATTCACAAGCCGGTTGCCACCTCTGACCTGGACTTGGCCGTTGACAAGGCCCTGGTAAATTACCAGGACGCAAGCCAGAATATTCAGGAAAAAACTCTCGAAAACAGCCTTAACCTAGACCGTGAACTCATTGGTAAAAGCAGTGCAATGCTGGCCATCAGTAAGGAGATTGCCCTCAGTGCCCAAAGTCATGCCAGTGTCTTGATCACCGGCGAGTCAGGGACCGGAAAAGAATTAATAGCCAAGCTTATTCATCAGCACAGTAGTCGCGCAGACAATCCTTTTATTGCTGTTAACTGTGCCGCAATTGTCGACAACCTGCTTGAAAGTGAACTGTTTGGTCATGAAAAAGGGGCTTTTACCGGCGCAGTGGAAAGAAAGCCCGGTAAATTTGCTCTGGCTGAAAATGGCACATTGTTTCTTGATGAAATTGGCGAGTTAGCCTTACCACTTCAGGCCAAGCTGCTACGCGCCCTGCAGGAACAGACCATAGAACCGGTAGGGTCAACCCGCTCACAAAAAATCAACGTCAGGGTTATTGCTGCAACGAACCGCGATTTATTCAGCCTTTCCCGGGAAAAGCTGTTTCGCGAAGACCTGATCTACCGTTTGAATGTTATAAATATCCAGCTGCCACCTTTGAGAAAACGCAAAGAAGACATTCCACTACTCGCAAAAGCTTTTATTGAAAAATATGCCCTGGAAAATGAGTGTGCCATGCCATCCATTAATCAGAATTTTATTAAGCACTTACAGTCTTATGATTGGCCAGGCAATGTGCGTGAATTAAATAACGCAATTACCCATGCCATGCTTCACTGCCGGGGCGGACAACTTAATATTGAACTGCTTAATCTCGAAACCGAAGAGGCATCTCAGCCTGTTTCTGAAAATATCGATGAAGAACTACTGACACTTGATGAGCTTGAAGCCCGGCATATTCAGAAAGTACTGAATCACACTGGTGGCCATAAATCGAATACCTGTAGAATCCTTGGTATATCCCGTCCGGCCCTGGATCGCAAAATTGAAAAATACCAACTCAGTGTCTGATAGGCTGTAACTAAAAATTACACTTCATTTTTGACCTGTAATGAAACATTACAACATTTCGTTACACTAAAGCATCAATATTTATAATATTTCTTAATATTCAACCACTTATAACTTGGCACGGTTCTCGCTGTATTTAAATCATTATTTACGAGGAGACATCATGTCGAGCATTGCACTTACTGGCCTTTTTCAACAAAAATCAACGAAAAGCAAACAGGAACACTTTAGTGTGTTTGTCCATCAATATGCGGATGACCTTTACCGCTATGCCTACTGGTTGAGTAACAGCAAAGTGGTTGCTGAAGATCTGGTTCAGGAGACAATGCTTCGTGCCTGGAAATCCATTGATAAACTTCAGGATGGCAATGCAGTTAAAAGCTGGCTGTTTACCATTTTAAGACGTGAAAATGCCCGGCGTTTTGAGAGAAAGCAGTTTGATTATTGTGATTTTCCTACGGAGGAAGTGTCCTGTCAGCGTTCTGATTACGACACCTCCACTGAAGCACATGTGTTAAGAAACGCATTGAAAAAACTGCCTGTAGACTATCGTGAACCCTTATTGCTGCAGGTAGAGTTCGGTTTTAGCCAAAAGGAAATAGCACAACATCTCAATATCACAGTTGCCGGTGCCGGCACCCGTTTATTCCGGGCCCGTCAAAAACTCAGGGAATTAATTGAATAACGCGTTATTTTGTCCAGAATGCCGGGGACAAAATCACCAGCAACGTAAATATTTCCAGACGACCGAGCAGCATGGCAAAACAAAGTATCCACTTAGCCGGATCACCCAGGTCGGCGTAATGCGCACCAACACCAGCCAAACCAGGTCCGAGGTTATTAATGGTGGCAGCGACTGCAGAGTAAGCGGTCATCAAATCAAGACCGGTCATTGCCAAAGCCAGGTACATCATGATGAAACTGGCAACATACAAAGCAAAAAAACCCCAGATGGCATCAACCACCCGGTAAGGAACCGTGTTACCACCAATGCGGATTGGAATTTGCGCAGCAGGATGAATCAGGCGCAAAATTTCCCGCGTTCCCTGTTTAATCAGTAACAGAAAACGTATGACTTTAATGCCACCCCCGGTCGACCCGGCACAGCCACCAACAAAACTGGTAAAGAGCAGCAGGATGGCAACAAAACCTGGCCAGTTGTAAAATTCTGCCGTGGTAAAGCCGGTCGTGGTACCAATAGATACCGATTGAAACAGGGCATTAAAAAAGGCACTGGCCCAGTCATCGTAGGTACTGGTAAAAAACAGGTAAAGTGTCACGATAAAGGTTACGGTCATCAACAGGCTGATATAGAACTTGAATTCAGAATCCTTAAGATAATTTTTGAAGGACTGACTGCGCCAGGCCATAAAATGCAGTGCGAAATTCACGCCCGAAATCAGCATGAATACCACTGCAATCATTTCAATCGAGGTACTGTTGTAATAACCAATACTGGCGTCATGGGTAGAGAATCCACCAATTGATACCGTTGAAAATGCATGACCGATGGCATCAAAGAATTCCATCCCGGCAATCCAGTAGGCCAATGTGCAGGCAATCGTCAGACCCAGGTAGATATACCAGAGTGCCTTTGCTGTTTCAGCAATGCGCGGCGTCAGCTTCGAGTCCTTGACCGGTCCTGGCGTCTCAGCACGATAAAGCTGCATACCACCCACGCCGAGCAGCGGCAGTACCGCAACTGCCAAAACAACAATACCCATACCGCCCAGCCATTGCAGCTGTTGACGGTAATAAAGAATTGACATGGGCAGTTCATCAATCGCCGTTATCACCGTTGCCCCGGTTGTCGTCAAACCCGAAATGGCTTCAAACAGCGAGTCCGTTTGTCGTCAAACCCGAAATGGCTTCAAACAGCGAGTCCGTTAAGGACAACTGCGGTTGGATCGATAACATAAATGGCAATGCCCCGATAGAACTGAGCACGAACCAGAAAAGCACAACAACAATAAAACCATCACGCATGCGCATGTCGCGCTTGTAACGCCTGACCGGTAGCCAACTGACAAAACCAATACCCAGGGTTATAAAAAACGCAGTGACAAAAGCCAGATGAGCACCATCTCCATACCAAAGCGATACCAGCATGGGTGGTAACAGGCTAGAACTGAAGACAATCAGCAGTAAACCCAGAATTCTTTGAATGGCAAATAGACGCATGTCTGATTTTACAAAAACGTAATGCCTACCTGGAAAAGTTTTTCAACATCATGAATTTTATTTTTATCCATTAAAAACATGACAACATGGTCATCACTCTCGATCACAGTATCATGGTGGGCGATGACAACCTCCTCTTCACGCACGAGGGCTGCAATACTGGCTCCCTCGGGCAACTTGATATCCTCAATTTTCTTGCCAACCACCTTGGAAGAGCTTTCATCACCATGGGCAATGGCTTCGATAGCCTCGGCGACACCGCGACGCAGTGAGTGCACATTAACGACATCACCACGCCGTACATAGGTCAACAGCGTACCGATAGTTGCCTGCTGGGGGGAGACAGCAATGTCAATCTCACCTGCCTGTACCAGATCGACATAGGCAGGCCTGTTAATCAGGGCCATGACCTTGCGCGCACCAAGTCGCTTGGCCAGCATAGCTGAAAGCACATTGGCTTCGTCATCATTGGTCACAGCACAGAAAATATCGGTATCTTCAATACTTTCCTCAAGCAGCAGCTCTTCATCCGAGGAATCACCATGAAGCACTATTGTCTGACCCAGCTTTTCGGATACCCGCATAGCCACTGGCTTGTTTTTTTCAATAATCTTGACTCTGTACTTGTTCTCAAGTGCTTCAGCAAGACGTCGGCCAATATTACCTCCGCCGGCAAATATCAGGCGTTTATAAGGTTTTTCAGCACGGCGCAGTTCGCGCATTACTGCCGATATATTTTCGGCCGCTGCAATAAAAAACACTTCATCATCCGGTTCAATGACGGTAATCCCATCCGGATGAATCGAACGGTTTTTACGGTAGATTGCCGCCACGCGAGCCTCGGCATTGCCAAGGTGCTCGTTAAGTTCCTTCAGCTGGTGACCAACCAGCGGACCACCGTAGTAGGCCCTGACAGCCACCAGCCGAACACGGCCATCGGCAAAATCCATGACCTGTAGCGCACCGGGATGCTGGATTAAACGAAGAATGTATTCGGTAACCAGTTGCTCCGGACTGATCATCATATCAATGGGCAAGGCATTTGGCGCAAACAGTTCAGGGTAACTCAGGTAATCCTGCGACCTGACACGTGCAATCTTGGCGGGTGTTCGAAACAGTGTATAGGCTACCTGGCACGCAACCATGTTGACTTCATCGCTGTTGGTAACAGCCAATATCATGTCGGCATCTTCTGCACCGGCTTTTCTTAACACATCCGGGTGAGAAGCAAGCCCCTGAACCGTGCCAATATCGAGCCGGTCACGCAAATCTCTCAACAGGTCGGCATTAACATCAACAAGGGTAATGTCGTTATGCTCCTCCTTGACCAGGTTTATCGCTACTGACCTGCCAACCTGTCCCGCACCAAGAATAATGATTTTCATCTGTCAGTTCCTAGCGACGGTCCTTTATTTCAATGCCAACAGAGCGCAGTTTTCGATAAAGATGCGTTCTTTCCATACCGGCCTCATCAGCCATCTGACTAACATTGCCATCGTGTTTTTGCAGTTGATATTCCAGGTAGGCACGTTCAAATTCTTCCCTGGCCTGTCGAATAGGCTGATCAAACGAAACGGCTCCACCACTGAGTTTTAATTCCGGCTCTGCATAACCACCCAGTGCTGATTCAACTTCTTCCTGGCTGACTTCTTCAGCATTATTTAGAATCAGCAGTCGCTGCACGACATTTTTTAATTCCAGAATATTGCCCGGCCATTCGTAGTTTCGCAGGAAATTCTGGGCCGCCATGGAAAACTTTCGATAGGGCAGTTTCTCTTTTTGAACAAAATAGTCTGCGAAAAAAGTCAGCAGCTCAGGCACATCCTCACGATGATCCCGCAGCGGGGGAATTTGTAACGGCACAACGTTTAGATGGAAAAAAAGATCTTCACGAAAACGTTCCTGTTGAACAGCAGCCTCAAGATCCTGGTGGGTGGCAGCGATAATGCGAACATCCAGTTCAACTGGCTCTTTGCCTCCGACACGCATAAAGTTTCCGGTATCCAGCGCACCCAGTAGTAGCGCCTGTGCTTCAAGCTCCATGTCAGCCACTTCATCCAGAAACAATGTTCCGCCACTGGCCTGCTCAAGCCGCCCGTAGTAGACACGGTCGTCTTCTTCACTACCAAATAATTCCCTGGCCGAGTTGCCTGATGCAATGGAAGACACACTGACTTCAACAAAGGGGTTGGCATTACGTTTACTCTGCTTGTGCAGGTATCGCGCAAAGGTTTCACGGCCGGTGCCAGGCTCCCCGGTGATTAATACCCAGGTATCATGTTGGGCCAGCCTTTTGAACTGTTCACGTAAATGCTGGATCGTGACACTGTGGCCAACCGGCTCGGTGACATGATCAATCATTCTGCGTAGCCCCTGGTTTTCCACTTGAAGTTTTTCGGCCTCCAGGGCTCTTTCAACGGTCAGCAGAAGTTTCGCCAGCGATAAAGGTTTTTCCAGGAAATCATAAGCGCCAAGACGGGTAGCCTCAACGGCTGTTTCGACAGTCCCATGTCCGGACATCATGATCACCGGACAGGGCAGACCATCACCCTCGGACCATTCCTTCAATAACGAAATACCATCCAGGTCTGGCATCCATATATCCAGTAAAATGATATGTGGACGTTTTTCGCGTAACAGCTTTCTGGCTGCAATACCGTTTTCGGCCGTTGAAACGGAATGACCCTCATCTTCGAGGATATCTTTTACCAGGTCCCTGATATCCGGTTCATCATCAACCACCAGAATGTAACTCATTGCTACCTACCCCGGAAATTCGTTAATTAATCTTTTTGTTCCGTATCAAACTTGGATAATGGCAGACGCACCAGTAAATGCGCACCACCTTCGACACGATTTGATGCCGCAATCATACCACCATGTTCTTCAATGATTTTCTTTACAACTGCCAGGCCAAGCCCGGTACCTTTGGTTTTAGTCGTAACGTAAGGCTCAAATACCCTTGACAGTGTTTCCTCTTCAAAGCCATTGCCATTATCCATGACTTCCAGGACGACTGCACCAGCTTCATCATCACCCTGCAAACCTGTGCGTATCATTATCTCCTGCTCAGGTTTATCATGCACTGCTTCGAGTGCATTTTTTACCAGGTTGAGAATCACCTGCCTTAAACGCACCGGATCTGCTTCGACTTTCACATTAGCCGCGTTCAGCGACAGATTGATAACCTCATTCTGACCCGAGGCTTCGTACAGCGACATGACCTCTGTGACCAAGGCATCAAACAGCAATGGTTTCGTTTCCAGCCTTGATGGCTTGGCGTAGTCTGAAAAAGCATTAACCATCGCCTTCATCGCATCCACCTGCTGCACAATGGTCTGGGTGGCTTTATCCAGCACTCGTGAATCCTCTTCCGGCATTTTACCCAGGTATTTGTGCCTGAGTCTTTCTGCTGATAGCTGTATCGGGGTCAGAGGATTTTTAATTTCATGCGCGAGCCTGCGTGCCACTTCCCCCCAGGCTGCATTCCTTTGTGCCTGAATCAGGTTGGTGACATCGTCGAAAACCACTACCTTTCCTTTTTCAAATCCGGCTGTATCCAGCAGAGGACTGATGCGCGTTAATAAAATCAGACGGCCCTGCTCACTTTCAATATTAATTTCCTCACGCCACTCCCTCTTTTGCTGCGTCAATACCAGAACAATACTTTCCAGCCATTGTTTCATGACATTTGAGAGCGGCTGCAGCTCTTCAACAGAGTGATGTAAATAACTTTCGAATGACAGATCAAAAATCATTTCTGCAGCACGGTTGGCCGTCTGCAGACGTTGTTGACTGTCAAATACCATCACGCCTGAAGACAAATGTCCCAGTACAGTCTCAAGATAGGTTTTTTGCTCTTCCACCATACGCTGACTCTGGGCAGCCTCATCGCGTGCCTGGGCGATCCGGCGCATCATGGTATTAAATGATGACACCAGGAAACTCAGCTCATCATGTGAATCCTGCAAAGGCAGTTGCATGCCATAATCACCGGCGGCAACGGCACGCGTACCGGCGGCAATATCGGAAATAGGGGTTACCAGTTTTCTGGCCGAATAAAATGCTGCCCAGACCGCAGCGAATACCGAAAATGCCAACACCAGTAACAGCGTCATGGAAAAATTGAATTTCAGGGACTGGCGCAGAAAAGAAAGCTCTTTATACCTTACCAAAGCTGATTGTACCGAGTCGGTCAGATCCGATATTTCCTCTGACAAGGCATATACCGCCTGCATTAACAAAGGCCGGAATGCATGTCGCAAAACAACCATGACATGCAGGGTTTCAGGATCTCCATAAGGCAGGATCGTGATGACACGTCCACTATCCCTGGCCTGTTGCAGTACCGAGATATCAAGTTGCTCGGGCACCAGCTTTTCGGTATTGATATTGGATGAGCTGATAATTCTGCCAGACAAATCCATTAGCACCAGTTCTGTTGCACCCGACTGCTCGAGCAGGTCCACCAGGCCGATCGTCATCGCCGCTTCTGAATCATCCTTAATTTGGTTGAGCAGATATTCCGTCGATCGAAGAAACTGTTTTTTGTTCAGGTCCAGTGATGACTTGCCAAGTTCAAGGCTGTCATCCAGGGCGTTATCAATTTTCACATCGAACCAGGAATCAATACCCTGATGCAGGAACTGCAATGAATAGAAATAAACCACACCAACCGGTGGCAATGACAGGCTAATGAACATCAACACCATGCGCATGGTGAGACGCGAACCCGGCTCGCGCCTTCGGTACTGACCAACCAGCTTTATCAAGTTGATGATGATCAGCACCAGAAGAATGATCAGGCCGGCAATATTAAAAATGAGCAGGGGGATAAAATACCGGCTCATATCGTCAGTATTCTGAACTGCGTTACTCATAAAATGCAGCGAAATGAGTAACGGCGTAATGACGATCAGCAGTAACAAAAAACCCGAGGAAACAATTTTTTTCAGGGTTTTAAAAGCCATTGGCTCCACTCACTTGACAGTTTCCAATCGGGTGACATGTAGGCTTTGGGACGCAATGGAACCGGCAACGCCTCTATATCCAACTCTGTTTTAATTTCCATCTCGTAGGTTTCATCTTTTTCCAGATCGCTGGCTTTAACAACCGGGTATTCATCTATCGAGCCAAGCGCAGAGAGTGCTGCCTGCCTGGAAATAAATTGCGTTTTTTTGCTTCCGGACTGCGTTATGACTTGATAAGTTGCCGACAACGGCAAATAACGAATCTGCTTTTGAAAATGCCTGTCGACAACATCCTTTTCCCAGATCCAGGCCCCCTTCCTTCTGACTTGAACATGCACATCGACCAACAGCGGCACGCCATTTTCCAACGCCTCCAGTGCGACCTCGCTGAATTGATAATCAATATCTGCGCTAATGACAAAGTTATCGCCCATCAGTTTTGAAGAAGCATCACGAATCACAAATTCACTGGCAAAAACGGAAAACTGCAGCATCCAGCCGCTGACAACAATCAGCCCTGCAAGCAAAAAGGTTTTGATACGATTACTTTTCATCCGTTTTTTTCAATAATGCATAATAAAAGCCATCCATGTTGCAGACCCCTGGTAGCGTCTGGATCCCATGGGACCTTTTGACATGTTCAACCCTCGGTTCTAATGACAATTCAAACACATCATCACGCTTGAGAAACCATTCGACCTGTTTTTCATTTTCTGCTGACAACAGCGAACAGGTTGCATAGAGCATTCGGCCACCGGGTTTCAGCAATGGCCAGATATGCTCCATGATGCTGCGTTGCTGGGACACCAGACCGGCAATATCCTGCTGATGCCTGAGCATACGAATGTCCGGATGGCGACGTAAAACACCGGTAGCCGAGCAGGGCACGTCGAGCAGAATTGCATCATATTGCTTGTTCGACCACAAACCTGCGGGATTTGCGGCATCACCACAAACAACTTCAGCCTCTAATTTAAGCCTTTCCAGATTTGAGGTTATTTTTTTGATTCGAGCCTGGTCAATGTCGATTGCTGTCATTTTCAGCCCGGGCTGACGTTCCAGCATATGACAGGTTTTATGATTCGAGCCTGGTCAATGTCGATTGCTGTCATTTTAAGCCCGGGCTGACGTTCCAGCATATGACAGGTTTTACCGCCGGGCGCTGCACAGGCATCGAGCACTTGCGAGCCCGCTTCAGGGTCCAGTAATTCTGCCGCAAGTTGAGCACCAGCATCCTGAACAGAGACACAGCCGTCATAAAAACCCGGCAATTTTTCCACTGGTACCGGCTTATCGACTAAAACGGCCGTATCTACCCCGCTCACATTACTTGCAGAAAGTTCTTCATGCTCAAGCCTGTTAAGGTATTCCTTTACGCCCTGCTGTTGCAGGTTGACCCGCAAAACCAAAGGCGGTGCAGCTAACAGGGCTTCACAAATACCGTCAGCTTTAGCCTGCCAATCGGTTTGCAGTTGCTGGTATAGCCAGGCGGGCAATGCGTATGCACTGGCCTGATCCCGACTGGCCTGTTCAATCAGTGTCAACTGCTCCCGCTGAAATCGGCGCAGAACACCATTAACCATGCCAGACAGCGCCGGTTTACCAAGCAACCTTGCCGCCTTGACACTCTCATCGACAACTGCATGCGGGGCAGTACGCATTTTTGCTATCTGGTAAAAGCCAGATAACAATAACGCCCGTATATCCGTGTCGCGTTTGCGCAGCGGTTTTTTCAGCATTTGCTGCAGCACACGACTGAAAAGATGATAATAACGACAGGTGCCGTAACAGACCTCTGCCAAGAGAGAACGGTCAGTGGGCCAGACCGTTTCCTGAAACTTTGGAAGCACCCTGGACAGTGATGCGCCTTGAATGACATCACTGATGGCTTTTGCGGCAGCAACCCTGACTGGCCCGGCTGCTTTGCTGATATGGCTTTCAGCCAAATTGCTTACCTTCAGGATTGTGTGCATTCAGGAAGTCGCGGGCTGACATGACACGTTTACCCTGTGGCTGTAACTGTATGATTCGCAGGCTACCTTCTCCAGTCACGACGTCAATACCATCGGCTGAGGTAGCAATAACAGTCCCGGGAACAGCCACCTGTTGGGTATCCAGTACACTTGACTCCCAGATTCGGAACGTCTTGTTATCCAATTTGGTGTATGAAACTGGCCAGGGGTTGAAAGCCCTGATATCCCTGTTGATCTGCTGAGCCGACTGTTGCCAGTCGATTTCGGCTTCTTTTTTGTCGAGTTTGTGGGCATAAACGGCAAGCTCATCATTCTGGCTTTCAGGCTCCAGTTTGCCTGCCAATAATAGTTCGATGGTATCCAGAAGCGCGCTGGCGCCAAGCGGAGCAAGCCGGTCATGCAGTTCGCCAGCTGTTTCATTTTCGCCAATTGAGATTTTTTCAACTAGCAGCATCGGCCCGGTATCGAGTCCGGCTTCCATCTGCATGATGGTAACGCCGGTTTCGGCGTCACCGGCCTGAATCGCCCTTTGAATCGGCGCAGCACCGCGCCAGCGTGGCAATATCGAGGCATGTATGTTGAAACAGCCATACCTGGGTGCATCAAGCACCCTTTGCGGCAAAATAAGTCCGTAAGCAACCACCACCATCAGATCCGCCTGCAGACTTTCGAGTAGTTCAAGATCCTCATCATTCTTGAAGTTAACGGGCTGGTGAACGCTTATTCCGGCATCCAGCGCAACCTGCTTGACCGGACTGGGTTTGAGTTCCCTACCACGACCGGCAGGACGATCCGGCTGAGTATAAACCGCGATGACTTCATGACTCGATTCAAGCAGCGCTTTAAGCGGGGAAACCGAAAATTCAGGTGTTCCCGCAAAAATGATTTTCAATGGTTTCGGCATTTATAGAACCCTGCGGGTCTGCTTGGCATCTTTTTCAAGTTTTTTTCTGATCCTGTTGCGTTTCAGCGGGGAAATGTAATCGACAAAGAGTTTGCCATCCAGGTGGTCAATTTCATGCTGAATACAGACAGCCAGCAAGCCATCAGCATCCATTTCAAAGGCCTCACCCTTTTCATTAAGGGCCTTAACCCGGATTTTTTCAGCACGCTGCACCGTTTCATAGAAACCCGGCACTGAAAGGCAGCCCTCGTCCATGGTTTCCTCGCCTTCAGTTTCGACAACCTCGGGGTTGATGAAGCACAGTGGCTGATCCTGGTCCTCGGAAACATCAACCACGATAACCCGCTTTGGTACATTGACCTGAATCGATGCCAAGCCAATCCCGGGGGCATCGTACATGGTTTCAAACATGTCTTTGACGAGCTGCTGAATTTCAGCATCCACTTCAGTGACCGGTTTGGCTTCATTTCTGAGACGCGGGTCCGGATAATGTAATATTTCAAGTATCGCCATATCTAAATTGCATTGTTATAGTACACTTTAAGAAAAATTCGCTATCATAATGATTATGTTACAGGATTTTACGATAATCTGTGATAGCCTGTTAACAAATCGGATATCATAATCACAATTTGAAAGGGATCAATATGTACAAGCTGCGTCACCTGCTTCTGTCGAGCCTGGCCGGGCTTATCATTTCAACTGCTGTTATGGCGGAATCCGTTGAGCTCAATAGTAATCACCCTCAAGAATACACTGTCGTTAAGGGTGATACCCTCTGGGATATCTCAGCCATGTTTTTGCGCGATCCCTGGCGCTGGCCCGATATCTGGTACGTCAATGACCAGATTGCCAACCCACATTTAATCTATCCTGGTGACGTTCTGGTATTGACCTATGTCAACGGCAAGCCCATGTTGACCAGAAAGGGTTGTCCTCCCAACAAACTCTGCCCCAGAGTCAAGTCAATGCCTCTTGATGACGCCATTCCGATGGTACCCATTGATGCACTCAGACCTTTCCTGAGCCGTCCCAGCGTGCTAAATGAAGGCGAATACGAGACACTTCCCTATGTTGTGGCCTTTGCTGACGAGCACATTATCGGTGGCGCCGGCCAGAATTTTTACGTCAGATCAGTTGAAGACGCTTCTGAAACCGCTTTCGATATTATTCGCAAAGGTGGCGAATACCGCGACCACGAAACCAACGAGCTTCTCGGTATTGAGGCTATCTACGTTGGCAATGCCCAGCTTAAACGTTTAGGTGATCCTGCCACCCTTTACATCTCCAGCTCTGAGCAACACACCACCAAAGGCGACCGTATTGTACCTTCGTCATTTGACAGCCCTTTCAGAGACATGTATCCAAAACGTCCTGATAAGGATATTAATGGTGCCATCATCTCGGTTTTCAATGGTGTAACCCAGATAGGCCAGTACAATATTGTTGTGCTTGACCGTGGTGCTTCTGATGGCCTCGAAGTTGGCGACGTTCTCAGTATTTTACACCGTGGTCCGGATATCCTTGACAGCGTCTCTGATGATCCCCGCGATATGGTCAAACTGCCTGATGAAGAAGCCGGCCAACTGCTTGTTTTCAGGACTTTTGACCGTATAAGTTTCGGCATTGTGATGTTTGCCACCCGGGCAATTCACATTCATGACAAAGTCGTAACACCCGAATAATATCCTGGCCAATTAACTCTCACTAAATTCTGTCAGGGAGGACAGAGCAGTGAAATGTTCCCAACAAGACTGGTTAAAACTCGTCCGGTTTCCTGGTTTAGGTGCCGGGCGATTGTCCCCTTTAATTAAAGAATCGCATAATCTATCCGATTTACTGCAAAAGTCATCAGGTAAATTATCGGAAAAACTACACCTGGCACTTAACTCGGAAAGTCCTGAAATTGACCAGGATATGAAATGGCTGGAACAGGATGACCATAATCTTGTCGTCATTGGCGATAAACACTACCCCGGGCTTCTATATCAAATCGATGATCCCCCGATAGCCCTGTTTTGTCAGGGTCAAACAGAATTACTGGAACTGCCGCAGCTGGCTATTGTAGGCAGCAGAAACCCGAGTCGACAGGGCGTGGAAAATGCCAGGGCATTCGCACGATTTCTGGCTGAATCCGGACTTGTCATCACCAGCGGAATGGCTCTTGGGATTGATACCAGCGCGCATCAGGGTGCACTGGCCGCATCCGGCAAAACCATCGCTGTGATTGGTACCGGTCCTGATCGCGTCTACCCGGCCAGCAATTACAGGCTTGCTCATGAAATCACTGAAAAAGGCCTGATTATCTCTGAATTTGCTCCGGGCACTGAAGCCAAACCAGGTCATTTTCCCCGACGAAACCGCCTGATCAGTGCGCTTTCGCTGGGAACACTGGTTGTAGAGGCCACCCTGAAAAGCGGCTCGCTGATTACAGCCCGGCTGGCGCTTGAACAGGGACGTGAAGTTTTCGCCATCCCCGGTTCAATTCACAGTCCGCAAAGCAAGGGTTGTCACCGTCTGATTAAACAGGGTGCTAAACTGGTTGAAAACGCCCAGGATATCATCGATGAGCTGTCGGCAATGTTCTCAAGCCTGTCAATTACTGACCAGCCGTCTAAGGAAGTGGATTCATTAATTTCATCCTCGGCTCTGGACCAGGATTATCAGCAACTACTTGATATTATTGGCTGGGAACCCATTTTGGTAGAACAGATTGTCGAATCAAGCCCTTTCTCGGCAGAGGAAGTTTCCTCCATGCTACTGTTGCTTGAACTGCAAGGTCATGTATCATCCGCACCCGGAGGCTTTTATTGCCGCACCGGATCCGCCTGATTTTATCTTTTGATTACAGGTCTTGTGAAATCTTTACCATCGCTGTTATTGTCAACAGTGACTTGTTCGTGCAGCAAGCCATCCCTGAACAACTGGAGTAAATGTGAACGAAAACGTTATCGACGTCCTCATCTATATTTATGAGAACTACATGGGCAACGAGGAAGAAGTTCCCCATGATCAAATCATGCTGGAAGAAGAACTTTCCAAGGCCGGATTCCCCAACTCGGAAATCAAGAAAGCCTTCGACTGGCTTGATGACCTTGCACGTCACCAGATCATTATGAATCAGAACCCGATCAGCAGTCCCTCCATGCGCATGCTGACCTCCAAGGAGCAGCAGCGCCTTGATCTTGAAACCAGGGGATTACTGTTAACACTGGAGCAAAATGGCTTACTGGATAAAACCAGCCGTGAACTGGTTATTGAACGTGCCATGGCGCTTGATGAGGAAGCGCTTTCCAGTGACGACATCAAGTGGATCATTCTCCTTGTGCTGATGAATCAGCCAGGTAAAGAATCGGCTTTCGCCCAGATTGAAGAAATGATCTACAACCAGCCAACCGAACATCTGCATTAATCTCTTATGAATCTGGTTATAGTGGAATCGCCGGCCAAGGCGAAAACCATCGAAAAATACCTTGGTAAAAACTTCCAGGTACTGGCTTCCTATGGCCATGTACGTGACCTGGTGCCGAAAGAGGGTGCGGTCGACCCTAGCAACCATTTCGCGATGAAATATCAGACCATCGAGCGCAATGAAAAACATGTAAAAAATATTGTCAGCAAGCTTAAAAATGCCGATAACCTGATGCTTGCAACTGACCCGGACCGCGAGGGCGAAGCGATTTCCTGGCACTTGCTGGAACTGTTGAAGTCCCGGAAAAAACTCAAAGATAAAGGCATTTACCGGGTTGTTTTCAACGAAATAACCAAGAAAGCGGTTCAGCATGCTGTCGATAACCCGCGGGAAATTTCCATGGACCTGGTCAATGCCCAACAGGCAAGACGAGCCCTGGATTACCTGGTCGGCTTCAACCTTTCACCGCTGCTATGGAAAAAAATCCGACGTGGACTTTCAGCTGGCCGTGTCCAGAGTCCAGCATTGCGCATGATTGTAGAAAGGGAAGAGGAAATTGAAGCTTTTAACCCCCGGGAATACTGGAGTATTGAAGCCCTTTCCAGCAAAGACAACCAACAGTTTACGGCCAAACTCAACACGTTCAATGGTGAAAAAGTTGAGCAGTTCAGCATCACTGATGAAAAACGTGCTGCCGAGGTGGAAAAAACCCTGTTAGATGCAGCCAATGGTCTTTTGGATGTCAAAAAGGTCACCCGCAAGCAACGCAAACGCAATCCGGCACCACCTTTCACTACTTCAACATTACAGCAGGAAGCTGCCAGAAAACTCGGTTTTACTGCGCAACGCACCATGAGAGTCGCGCAACAGCTCTATGAAGGCATCGATATTGGTGACGGCACTGTTGGTCTGATTACCTACATGCGTACTGACTCGGTCAACCTGTCTGATGACGCACTGGAAGAATTACGCGAATTTATTGCCAAAAAATATGGTAGCGATCAGTTACCTGATGCGGTGCGCACCTTTAAAACCAAATCAAAAAATGCCCAGGAAGCGCACGAAGCGATTCGTCCGACATCAGCCAAGCGCGAGCCTGTCAAGGTTGCCCAGTTTCTCAGTAAAGACCAGCAAAAGCTCTATGACCTGATCTGGAAACGTACGGTCGCCTGCCAGATGATTCACGCCACCATGCACACCGTTTCAGTGGATCTTGGTGCCGGGGAAGGCCATGTATTCAGAGCCAGTGGTTCAACCATTGCCAACGCGGGTTTTATTCAGGTCTACCAGGAAGGCAAGGATGACGTCAAACCTGGTGATGACAAGGATGAAAAACTGCTGCCGGAATTGGTAGAAGGCGAAAAAATTGATTTGATTTCGATCACTCCGAACCAGCATTTTACCGAGCCCCCGCCAAGGTTCAGTGAAGCCAGCCTGGTCAAGGCGCTGGAAGAATACGGTATCGGTCGTCCGTCCACCTACGCTTCAATTATTTCCACGTTACAAGACCGGGATTACGTTGAACTTGAACAAAAACGTTTCTATCCAACTGATGTCGGCAGAATCGTAAAAAAGTTTCTGACCAACTACTTTAACCAGTATGTGGATTATGATTTCACCGCTCGTCTTGAAGACGAACTGGATGCTGTCTCCAGGGGTGAAGAAGAGTGGGTGCCTTTACTTGAAAAGTTCTGGCAACCATTCAAAGATCAGATCGACCACACCCAGGAAAATGTTCAGCGCTCGGATGTCACCCAGGAAAAAATTGATGAGTCCTGCCCCAAATGTGGCGGCCAGCTTTCAATCAGATTAGGACGTAATGGTCGTTTCATCGGCTGTACCAATTACCCGGAATGTGACTATACCCGTAACCTTAATGATGACCAGGGCAGTAATGAACCTCAGGAGGTAGGGCGCGATTGTCCTAAATGCAGCAAGCCCCTGATCTATAAACAGGGTCGCTATGGCAAATTCATCGGCTGCTCAGGTTATCCTGACTGCAAACATATTGAACCCCTTGAAAAACCCACCGATACCGGTGTGCCATGTCCAAAATGCGATGACGGTTCACTGATGAAACGCAAGTCCCGGCGCGGTAAAATATTCTATTCCTGCTCGACCTACCCAAAGTGCGATTATGCTATCTGGAATGAACCGGTTGCCGAACCCTGCCCTCAATGTGGCTGGCCTGTTTTGACCATTAAAACAACCAAACGACGCGGTACTGAAAAGGTCTGCCCGCAACAGGACTGCTCATTTGCAGAACCTTATGAGGCACCTGAATACGAGAAAGAAGAAGCCTGATAGATTCAGCCATGCTGCCTGCTTTTCAAGTGCGTATTGCTGCAAAATCCATTGAAAGCGGTGATGTAATCGCCTATCCAACCGAAGCCGTGTTCGGTCTTGGCTGTGACCCGCTTAATTTTGAAGCTGTCTCCCGATTACTCGAGATCAAACAGCGACCGATTGAAAAAGGTCTGATACTGATAGCATCCAGTTTTTCGCAACTGCGCCCGTTCGTTAAGACACTTGAACCGGACATTACTCAACCCGCATTCGACAGTTGGCCCGGACCCAATACCTGGATTTTTCCAGCCCGTGCAAACACACCTTATTGGCTGACCGGTAAATTTTCCAGTATCGCTGTCAGGGTTTCCGCCCACCCAGTGGTCAAACAGCTATGCGATACGGTCAATATGCCCCTGGTTTCAACCAGTGCCAATCACAGTGGCCAACAGCCCGCCCGCTCCTTACTCGAATGCCGGTTACGTTGTCCAGAGGCTGATCTTTTTATTAATGGACAGGTGAATCGCCAGGCTCAACCTTCTACAATTCGGGACTTAATAACTGGTAAAACGCTTCGAAGCTAAAGGTTATACAAAACACATGAAGAACGAACCAGTCATCAATGCCGTAAAATATTATCTTCTGAACC
>JARRJW010000049.1:0-2474 GCA_037388785.1 Gammaproteobacteria bacterium | reverse complement strand
CTTGCCGAAGAGGATGGCAAAGACTTCGCAGAAGATAGCTGGGAAAGAGAAGCCGGCGGTGGCGGCCGCTCACGCGTTTTGGAAGAGGGTAATATTATCGAAAAAGGCGGAGTTAATTTTTCGCATGTTTTTGGACAGGGATTACCCCCTTCAGCGACGGCTGCCAGGCCGGAACTGACAGGCAGAACTTTTCAGGCTATGGGCGTTTCGCTGGTTATCCATCCTCGCAATCCTTATATCCCGACTTCACACGCCAATGTGCGTTTCTTTATCGCAGAAAAACCGGGAAGTGAGCCGGTCTGGTGGTTTGGCGGTGGCTTTGACCTGACACCGTATTATGGCTTTGAAGAAGATGTTAAGCACTGGCACCAGACAAGCCGGAAAGCATGCCAACCATTTGGTGACGACATCTATGCAAAATACAAGCAATGGGGTGATGACTATTTCTACCTGAAACACCGTGATGAACCGCGCGGCGTCGGCGGCCTGTTTTTTGACGATCTAAACGAGTGGGGATTCAACAAATCTTTTGATTTTATGCAAAGCGTTGGCGACCACTATATCCCCGCCTACCTGCCAATAATGCAAAAAAGGAAAGACATGCCCTACGGAGAACGCGAGCGTGACTTCCAGTGTTACCGGCGCGGACGTTATGTCGAGTTCAACCTGGTTTATGACCGTGGAACCATATTCGGTTTGCAAACAGGCGGCAGAACTGAATCCATTTTGATGTCATTGCCTCCGCTGGTTAAGTGGCGTTATAACTGGTCACCAGAGTCTGGCTCAGAAGAAATTGAACTGTACGAGAATTATCTTAAGCCTCGTGACTGGTTAAACATCAACAGCTAATCATATCTATCCATGAAGCCGATCTTTGTCTAAGATTAACTGACTTTAGCAACGCATTTTGTTTGATAAGGACGCATGTATATGGCGCCTCACACTGATGAAGACATCATTGAGCTCATAGAAGATTCAGAAACCACAGCGCAACCTTCGCAGAAACCCTGGCGTATTTTGATCGTCGATGACGATGATGACGTTCACCGCGTTACCCGTTTTGCAATTAATGGAAACCTCAAGATTCTCAATCGGGAAATTGAATTTCTTTCAGCCTATTCTGCTAAAGAAGCCGAATCCATTCTAACGCGCGAAAGTGATATCAGCATGATTTTGCTTGACTGCGTTATGGAAACTGAAACCGCTGGGCTGGATCTGGTAGGCCGTATACGCAATAACCTGCAGTTAAAAGATGTTCGAATCGTTTTAAGGACTGGTCAGCCGGGCTATGCGCCGGAATCCAAAGTCATTGCTGAATATGATATCAATGATTACCACACCAAGTCTGACCTCACCAGCCAGCGCCTTGTGACCAGTATAACGGCTGCGCTCAGAAGCTATCAGCAGTTACGTTTTGTCTATGATAGCGGCATACTTTTTCAGAAAATTATCGCCGCCTCCAATGATCTCATGTCTAAACATGATCCTGAGGTATTCTATGAGGCTATCATTACACATATTCGCAGTTTATTTGCGGAAGAAATTGATTGCCTGGTTGCAGTCAGGAGCAGTGGACCTGATGACAAAATTAAAGTTAAAGCTGCCTCATCGCTTTACCAGGATCATTTAGAGCAGGACCCCACAATTTCAGCGGACAATGACATCAACCTTATCGTCAAAATGGCATTTGAAAATTGGCAGAATGTCTTCATAAAGAACTTAGGCGCCCTGTATATCGATGCCGGGGAACAGCAAATTGTGGTTTATCTGCATGCACCAGCGGAAATTCTGGAGTTTCAACAAAATCTTCTTTTTCTTCTCTCGCACAACATCACCCTCTGTGCAAAAAACCTTAGTCAGCCAGCAGCAAAATGATTCTCAGTAAAAAACTTGATGAACTTTTACCCGATGAGTATCGGCAGAAAATTTTGGATTTCGACTCTAAAGCGGATACTTCGGGCCTGTTAAGTGTTGAAATTGCCAAATACTTCAATGATGCCGACCTGAAACAGGCTATCAGTGAAATCACTCTGGACTACCTCTGTTTTCCAATAAGATTTCGATGGCCGATTCTGAGTAATGACACATCATTTGCACTGGTCTACCTGGAGAGTTTTGACAAGCCGCAAAGTCTTAAACAACAGAATTTGGAAACGCTGGTCAATCTCTACAATTACAGTCTTATGCGCATCAATAAAATATTGCTGGAACTGGAGTCGCTTGAAAAAAGTTATAACCAGCAAGGCTAGTCAGACTCGCACCTATTCTTTTTCCTGTAACTGCGACTTAACATTTCATTCAGAAATTAAAAAACCTGATACCAAAAAAAGCCCATCCTATACGGATGGGCCAGTCGATTGCGCCAAACCAAGCGCGGGAGGAGGAAACCGGTTTTATCACTCAATCTATTAAAGCTAGCGGCCACTTGGCTGATTTCTTTAATCGTTTAGATCATTAACTGTCAGCTAAAACAA
>JARRJW010000048.1:0-8196 GCA_037388785.1 Gammaproteobacteria bacterium | reverse complement strand
CTTTTTTTCTAACAGCGGTTTTCTTTTTAGGCGCTATTTTTTTCTTGGCGGCTTTTTTACCGGCAGTTTTCTTTTTTGCTGTCATGACATTGTATTCCCATGCATGATGTCATGAGCCAACATCTTAAAATCTTCAGCCGATCCCGAGTTTTCACGATATTCGAATACCGTTCGCCCTACACCAGGACATTCAGCCAGTATGGAGGCCTCACGAACTGGAGTTTGTAAAATCATGCCGGGAAAATGTTCCTGAAGCTTTTCCAGCACTTCCTGGGATAAGCGGCGCCTGGCAACAAAGCGACTCAGAACAATTTTCTTTTTCAACGGCTTGCTCCTGATCGGGTCAAAACGCTTTAGTGTTATTAGCAGGTGAGCCAGACCGTTCAGTGAAAGATAGTCACCTGAGACCGGTATTAAAATTTCATCGACTGCCATAATCGCGTTTGCCGCAATCAAACCTGAAGAAGGCGGACAGTCCAGAATGACAAAATCAGAGCTTTCCGATGCTTGTGACAAGGCCGACTTCAATAAACCCATTTTATCTTTGATCTTTTCACCTGAATCTTCCATGTCCCTAAGACTCAAACCTGCAGGTACCAGATGAAGACCTTCTCGGGTGTCTATTTGCACTGAGGCCAGGCTACGCTCAGTTTGCATAACATCGGCAATACCATGTTTAGGTGGTTTAAAAATGCCAAGACTGGCGGATAAGTGGCCTTGCGGATCCAGATCAACAGCAATGACTTTTTGCCCCGCCATTGCCAGGGCATGGCTTAAATTTGCAGCAATAGTCGTTTTACCGACACCACCTTTTTGATTAAGTACCGCAATTTTTCTCATTCTTTTCTCAGTTTCTGGTGATTAATTCAATGCGTCCAAAACACCAATTTCATTGGCTTTAAACAGCAAATCAACATCCAGCAGAATCACCATGCGATCATCACGAGACACCATGCCTTTCAGATAACGGTCATTAATCTTGCTGGCAATTGCAGGAGCTTTCTTGATTTCTTCAGCCTTGACATCCAGAACATCTGAAACTGCATCAACTACCGCGCCCACCTGTTGGGATTTGCCGTTTTCATCCATAACTGACAATACAATAATGACCGTAGTTGGCTGATATTCCACGTTTGGCATGCTCATGCGGATACGCAGATCGATGATGGGAACGATGGTGCCCCTCAGGTCGAGAACACCTTTGACATAATCAGGCGTATCCGGCAACGGCCTTAAGTCTTCCCAACCTCTGATTTCCTGCACACGCAAGATATCCACACCATAATCCTCACCGCCAAGCGTGAAGCTCAGGAACTGTCCATTTGAATTTTCATCTTGCGTGACTGCGTTGCTCATTGGCTATCAACCTCAGCTGACTTTGTTTTCAATAGTTTTCAGCAGATCAACAATTTCACCTGAAAGTGACTCCACCTGGTGGAACTGATTTTCTGCTGCAACGGGATTTCCGCTATTTTTCATATCAATGATTTCACGAATCACTTTATGCATTTTTTCATGTTGTTTTTCCATATACTGCATTTCATCCATATGGCCATACTGTTTCATACCACTGCTGTAGAGCCATTTACCCAGGATACAGTCACGGTGTGAAACCGCTTCCTTATGCGTTAGTCCCTCTTTGCCATCCAGGAAATCACGTATTTTCTGACGCCAGGCGAGGTGTGCTGTTCTTGCAGAATAAAAGTCCAGGTCTGCACTGCCAGAACCAGCAATACCACTTTCCTCAGCTATTTCATCGGGCCATGGTTCATCCGGATTCGCCCGTACTTTAAAGAAGCCCATGGTTTCATTCATTTCTGAACTCTTGTCATACATGGATGCAGATGCTGCTGACGTTTGTTCAGCAAGAGCAGCATTTTGCTGGGTAATTTCATCCATGGAAGTAACCGCCTGGTTGACCTGGTCAATACCGGACGCCTGCTCTGCACTTGATGCTGCAATCTCGGCAACAATATCACCAACTTTTTTCACTGCATTGACGATTTCTGTCAGGGTTTCACCAGATTCCGTAACCAATTCGGCACCAGCTTCAACCTTGCCCTGGGAGTCCTGAATCAAAGTTTTGATTTCCTTGGCAGCATCGGCAGAACGTGAAGCCAGGTTGCGTACTTCGGTGGCCACAACGGCAAAGCCACGCCCCTGCTCACCGGCACGCGCGGCCTCAACAGAGGCGTTTAATGCCAGCAGATTGGTCTGGAATGCGATTTCATCGATCACGCCAATAATTTCTGCAATTTTGTTTGAAGAACTGTTGATGGCATCCATCGCCTGTACAGCATTACTGACTACATCGCCACCGCGTTCTGCCGTTTGCCTGGCTGTTGTTGCTACACTGTTGGCTTGCTGGGCATTGTCAGCATTGTTACGCACCGTAGAAGTCAGTTCCTCCATGCTGGCGGCTGTTTCTTCAAGACTGGCTGCCTGCTGTTCTGTGCGGGATGAAAGATTGGAGTTACCGGAAGATATTTCATCGGAAGACGTAGAAATGTGATCAGACATTCCACGCAGACTACGGATAGATGATTCAAGATGTTTAACCGTACCATTGACACTGTTTTTAATTTCAGCAAAACGACCGCGGTAGTCTGTCGTGATCGTGCTGGTTAAATCACCCTTTTCAAGATTCGCCATAACTGCGGCAATATCGTCTATAACAGATGTAACACCATCCAGCAGAGAATTAATGCCTATACTGAGGTGTTTGAAAAATGCCGTCTTGCCTTCCAGCGATATGCGTTCGTTCAAATCACCATTCTTGGCACTGGCAACAATACCTTCAACTTCATTTTCGACTGCAACTTCAAGCGTACGGTCAGTCCATTCGACAGCGGTACCCAGGCGTTCACCTTCATCTGTCAATACCGGCGTTGCAATAAACTTCATGGTGCGACCACCAATTTTGAGCTCTGCCTCATGTGACTGACGCAGACCGTCAATCATGCGCATCTGCATTTCCGGATTTTTATGGAAACCATCGACATTGGTGCCGATCAGATTGGAAGCATCAAAGTTCGGCAGGTCCCGCTGAATGTCTTTTTCCGCTTCGCTAAACACTTTGCTGGCAGTATTGTTCATGTAAATGATATTTCTATCATTGTCAGCCAACATAACACTGGATGAAACATTATCCAGGGCAGTACGAATTCGTAGATTCTCACGGGCAAATGTACGCTCGGCTTCCAGTTGCTTTTCCTCAGCTTCCTGGATCCTGAGTTCTTCAGTGCGATCACGCCATTCTACTGCTGTTCCAATGCGTTTATTGTTTTCATCAAAAACAGGATTCGCAATGATCTTGAACGTGCGTGAGCCGACGACAAGATCAGCTGCCAGGGTGTCCGTGAGGTTGTCGAGCAACTGACGCTGATGCGAGGGATCCTTGTGGAAAACATCGATATTGGTGCCGATTAGCGTAGAAGCATCAAAATGTGGAATGATCTTTTGAATATCATCCTCCACTTCCTGCATTAAGTTTTCAACCGCAGGATTCATGTAAATAATATTGTAATCCTGATCGGCCAACATAACATTTGTTGTCACAGAATCCACTGCAGTTTTGATACGTGATGAAGAGGTTGCCTGTTCTCTTGCATCCATAACATCAAAACCGAGTTTAATCTGGGTCATTTTGATGGTTTGCAGCATCTTGCCGATTTCATCATCACGGTTATTCACCTCTACCCAATCAAAATAATTCCCCTGGGACACTTCATGCAGTTTTTCGCTGGCATAGACCAGAGGCCGGGTGACAAAACCAGTCAGGCCAAAACCAAAAATCGCTGTTGCCACACCCATGACTCCAAGTACAGCGTAGATAATGTTGGGATTAACCCCGAAATTAACCATCAGACCTATGGCAATCAGCAAGGCAATAGTGGCTATCACGGTGCTGGCCAACAATGTCTTAACACCGAGTTTATATAACACTGTTGAAATTTTAGCTTTAATACCTGGCTCCAACGTTGCCCTGCCGGCATTCAACTCGCGGTAAAGCGCTTCCGCACCATTGATTTCATCGCGGGTGGGCTCTGTTCTGACAGAAATAAATTCTACAATGCGGCCGTTTTGATAAATTGGCGAGACATTGGCTTTAACCCAGTAATGATCACCATTTTTCGCCCGATTTTTTACAATACCGGTCCAGGGCTTTTCCTGCTGAACGGTATCCCATAAATCTTTGAAAGCAACTGCAGGCATATCCGGGTGACGAACCAGGTTGTGGTTCTTGCCAATCAGTTCTTTTTCAGAAAACCCGCTAATGTCAATAAATGCCCGGTTACAATAGGTTATGATGCCCTTTGTATCTGTTTTGGAAACCAGGATACTGCCTTGGGGAAAGTCTATTTCTTTTTGTGTAACAGGTTCATTGATTTTCATTATATTACTCGCTTTAAAAAATCCGGTTACTGCGACTCGTTATATTTGACTGAGTACCACTTCAGTTTTTATTCTTCAGTAACTTCTTCATCTTCACTGACTTCATCGGCGTCATCCTTAACAAGCTTATCGACATCCAGCAATACCACCATCTTGTCCTGAAAAGTAGCTAGACCGGATATTGCTTCTGTCATCTGTTCATGACCAAAATCAGGAGACTGTGTGATATCTATCAGGTGTCCGTGTAGCACATCAGCAACCGCGTCAACCACCACCCCGACACTCTTACTGCCTTTAAGTGTTTCGGTACGTATTACTATCACTACGGTATTTTTCGTGTATTCACGAAACGGCATGCTGAATTTCAGACGTAAGTCATAAACTGGAACGATGGTGCCGCGAATATTGACAACACCACGCACATATTCAGGCGCATTGGGTAACCGTGTTACCTCATCCCAGCCCCTGATTTCCTGAACACGCAGGATATCAATGCCATAATCTTCTTCTGCCAATCTGAAAGTCAGGTACTGATCACCGACCACATCAAGCAGTGCTTTTTCTGTTTCTTGATCTTTCTCTTTTTCCACTTCTGCTGCAGCCTGGGCTGACATATCTATCTCCTGACAACTATGCAGATTTCAAAAACTGGATTGGCTGATGTCGTCTCGCCAAACGCATTAGATCTGGAATATCAAGAATCAGGGCCACGGAGCCATCGCCTAAAATCGTCGCCCCGGAGGTGCCATCAACTTTTTTGTAATTGGTTTCCAGTGACTTGATGACAACCTGATGTTGACCAAGCAGTTCATCAACAAACAACCCGCAGCGCTGACCATCTCCCTCAACGACCACCAAAAGGCCTTCTGTAATATCGGTGGAGATAGGATTTTCGACACCAAAAACCTCATGCATCCGAATAATGGGCAGGTAAGCTTCGCGTAACTTGAAGGTTTCGCCTTTACCCGCAACCTTATTCAGCATATCGGGTTTGCACTGAATCGATTCTACGATCGACACCAAGGGCACAATGTAGGTTTCATCGCCCACCTTGATTGACTGACCATCAAGAATGGCCAGGGTTAATGGCAAGCGAATGATAATGGCGGAACCCTTTCCAGGATCGGACTCAATTTCGATGCCACCACCGAGCTCATTGATATTTCTGCGCACCACATCCATGCCGACACCACGACCGGATACATCACTGATCTGCTCAGCGGTAGAAAACCCGGCTTCAAAGATCAGTTCATAGATTTGTTTGTCTGAAAGATTGCCGGCATCTGAGATCACGCCCTTTTCAATGGCTTTGGATAGGATTCTATCTCGATCAAGACCTTTGCCATCGTCACGAATCTCAATAACGATATTGCCACCCTTGTGCGAAGCAATCAGCTGGATTTTTCCGGTTTCAGACTTACCGGCTGCAACCCGGTCTTCGGGCATTTCAATACCATGATCAAGGCTATTACGTACCAGGTGAACCAGCGGGTCACCTATTTTCTCAATCACAGTCTTATCAACCTCGGTTTCCTCACCGATCATTTCCAGTTCAATTTTCTTACCCATCTTGGTACTCAAATCATGAACCAGACGAGGGAAACGACTGAAGGTAAAACTGATTGGCAGCATGCGGATCTGCATGACGCTTTCCTGCAGTTCACGCGTATGACGTTCCAGCTGACCGAGTCCCTCGTTGAGTTTTTCGACACGGGACATGTCGAAATCTTCACCGAGCATGCCCAGCATGGACTGAGTTATAACCAGTTCACCCACCATGTTGATTAAGGAATCGATTTTTGCTGTATCAACACGAATTGAACCGCCACCACTCTTGGCACCACCCTTGGCCCCACCGGCTTTTGCCGCCGTTTTATTGGCTGCAGGTTTGGCTGCCGCCGATTTTGCAGATGGCGCGGCTGTGGTTTCGGTAGCAACCGCTTCTGGTTTTTTTACTTCTTCGGGGTGAGGTGCTGCCGCCTGTGCTGATGGGGCGCCATCTGTAATCGGCACAATGGCCATGTCACATTCATCTTCAACCCAGTCGAAAATTTCATTGATAGCCTGTTGCTCAACTGCTGCATTCAGGCGAATATCCCAGGACAGGTGATAACTTTCGACATCAAAATCTTTTAAATCCGGCAATTGGTCGGTATCGCAGTTAACCTCAGTTTCACCAAGTTCTGAAAGTTCCCGGATAATCCGGTATGGGTCATTTCCAGAACGCAAAATGGTATCGTGAGGATTAAAAACGATTTTCCAGCCGATAATTTCTTCACCGGTACTGGCTGTACCCTCATCAGATGCTGAACTGCCGCTTTCCTGACCAGCTGCACCACTGCCATCAGAAGCCAGAATGCGTTCAAGCTCGGCTTGCTGAATTTTGACCACATCGAGATCAATATCATCGCCATCCTGGGTGGCCGTCATCATATGGCGGAGAATATCTACAGACTTGAGCAGGGCCTCTACCGCCTCGGCTGTTACATCACGACGGCCATCACGCATCTCATCGAGCAGGGTCTCCATGATATGGGTAAAGCTGGAAATATCGGTAAAGCCAAACGTGCCGGCGCCACCCTTGATGGAATGAGCAGCCCTGAAAATTGCATTAATTTCTTCTGAGTCAACCTCGCCAGGCTGCATGCCCAACAAACCTGATTCCATGATGTCCAGACCTTCGAAACTTTCTTCGAAAAAGACCTGGTGGAACTGCGCCATGTCTATACTCATAGCGACTCCCCTGTTTGGTGATATTTATTATTAGCCAATAACTTTTTTGACCGTCGCCAGCAACTGGTCCGGGTTGAATGGTTTTACAATCCAACCGGTTGCACCCGCTGCTTTACCGGCTTGTTTCTTTTCGGGTGAAGATTCAGTCGTTAACATCAACAATGGGGTAAACTTGTAGCTTGGCAGTTTTCTCAATTCTGCAATCAGCGTTATACCGTCCATATTCGGCATATTGACATCGGTAATCACCAGATTGACAGCTTGCTGTTTGGCCTTGCTAAGCGCATCTACACCATCCACGGCTTCGACCACTTCGTAACCCGCCCCCTTTAAAGTGAATGACACCATTTGACGCATTGATGCTGAATCGTCGACTGCAAGAATAGTAGCCATTTGTTCCCCTCTCCCTCTGAACATTGAATAAGCTTTGACATGGCAAAGCTCAGAAAATAATTATTGTTAGAAACTAATTATTTATAACGACAGTGCAAACTAAAGCTTTAGAAATTTTTTTAAAGAAAAACGGCGGCAAATATCGAGAATAATGCCTTTTTGGGGGCAGTTTAAGGAAAAGTGGGGAGGAATTTGGCTTTCGATAAGACGGGGGAGGGAGGGGAAAATAACTGGGGCAATGCACGGTAAAAACCGCAGATTGCCCCAAGATGATTAAATCATCATTAGATAACGGTAATATCTTCCGCCTGAGGGCCTTTCGCTCCATCAGTAACAGTAAACTCTACCTTTTGACCTTCTTTGAGAGTTTTAAAACCGTCGCCATTAATTGCTCTGAAATGAGCAAAAACATCAGAACCGGATTCGCGTTCAATAAAACCGAAACCTTTAGATTCGTTGAACCATTTAACAGTACCTTGTGATTTAGACATAATAGTCTCCATATTTTTCAAAAATTGATAAAAGCCTTTTAAGGCGGTATAGATGAAATGTTTAACTTTTTACTTATGAAAATCAGAACGAGGTACAGATAAGGCAGGACTTCGAGAAACTGTGCATAAATAATAGATCGCACTTCAAGCGGAATCTATTTTATGCGTAACTTGAACATAGGTC
>JARRJW010000047.1:0-8256 GCA_037388785.1 Gammaproteobacteria bacterium | reverse complement strand
CCACCACTTCCACGCCGAGGAAGCCTGGTTGACGATTTTCGGAGCAACAATTTTATGCCGGGAAGAAAACATACTCAGGGAAGCAGGCCAACTGATTGAAGTCCAAGATTTTCCGGTAAATTGAACATAAGGTTCATATTCTGAACAGCCTGTCCAGCTGCCCCTTTAACCAGATTGTCAATTACCGAAAGAACGACAAGCACATCACCATCCTGTGGCTGATGCACTGCAATCCGGTTCTGATTCACACCGCGTACCGAACGCGTTTCAGGATGACTGCCCTGCGGCAGTACATCAACAAAATATTCGTCCTGGTAGCGTTCCTCATAGAGCTTTTGCCAGTCCGTCTCATTCTTGATCCTTGCATAAAGCGTAGCATGAATCCCCCGAATCATTGGCAACAGGTGAGGAACGAAAGTCAGTGGCACAGATTCCCCGGCAATGTCTGATAGGTTCTGTGAAATTTCAGGTAAATGCCGGTGTCCTGGAACAGCGTAGGCTTTAAAACTGTCACTGCATTCAGCCATTAATGTGCCAACATTGGCACCACGACCGGCGCCGCTGACCCCGGATTTACAGTCTGCGATAACTGAAGAAAAATCAACCAGACCTTTCTCGATCAAGGGCAGTAAACCCAGCGTCACGGCAGTAGGATAACAGCCCGGGTTGGCAATCAGACGTGCATCTTTAATGGCCTCCCGGTTCATTTCGGGTAACCCGTATACCGCCTCGTCGACCAGTTCCGGACAGGCATGCTCCATGTTGTACCATTGGGACCAGACGGAAATATCCTTAATGCGGAAATCTGCAGCCAGGTCGATCACCCTGACCCCGGCATCAAGCAATTCCGGCACCATCTTCATTGCCGTGCCATTGGGTGTGGCAAAAAACACCAGTTCACAGGCATTAAGTCTTTCAATATCCGGTTCAGTGAAACAAATATCCAGATGCTGACGCAGGTTTGGGAACATCTCGGCCACTGGCATACCAGCATTTGAGCGCGAGGTAATCACTTGCAAATCCACTTCTGGATGCATCGACAATAACCGGAGCAGTTCCACGCCTGTGTATCCGGTTCCGCCAACAATACCGACTGAGATCATTTGTAGTCCCTAACTTTGAGTAAAGCGCGTAATGATAGCGTCAGGTATAAAAAAGAACAAAAGTTATACATGTTATAATATAAAAAGTACGATTTAGCGGTAAGCCTTTAAATTCAATGAATCCTCACTTACGCAGGTCCAGGAAACTGATATTTTCTCATAAAGCCTGGAAAATCAGGCTGGTTTTCTGGCTGGGTGCGATTATGGTTGGCGTGACTTGCGCCATTTTCACCAAAATTGCCGAAAATGCCACTGAAGTTTTTCTTTCGATTGCGCACTATAACCCCTACTTACCGCTTGTCATCACACCGCTGTCGCTGATGCTGATCACATGGTTAACGTTAAAATTTTTTAGGGGCGCCCATGGTTCAGGCATTCCCCAGACAATTGCAGCACTGGAAGTGCCGGAAAAACCCAAACTGCTCTCGATTAAAATTGCTGTCGGGAAAATATTCCTGGCTCTGGCCGGGTTAACCTCTGGCGCATCATTAGGTACCCAGGCTCCTTCTGTGCATATTGGCGCCTCTATTATGTTTTCACTGGGGCGTTTGACACGCTTTCCCTCTCACTACATGGAGCGCGGCTTGATTCTCGCCGGTGGCGCAGCAGGTATCGCAGCCGCATTCAACACCCCGCTGGCAGGTATTGTCTTTGCCATTGAAGAAATGAGTCGCTCTTTCGAACAACGCACCAGCGGCATAGTCATGACGGCCGTGATAATCGCCGGACTCACTGCAATGACGATTTTCGGCTCCTATCACTATTTTGGGACGATTCCAGCATCATTGCCGGAAATTTCCTTTAGTTGGCTGGCCATTCTTTTGTGTGGGGTTATCGGTGGATTGCTGGGCGGGCTGTTCTCCCAGAGCCTGATTCTTTTCACCCGCAAAGTCATTCCTTTTGCATTGAGAAAGCCGGTTCTAATGGCCTTATTGGCCGGCCTTAGTGTCGCAATCATCAACTTCATCAGCGATTATCAAAGCGTTGGAACAGGCTATGTTCAAGCAAAATCACTCTTTTCCCAGGCGCAGCCCTTCGACCCCTGGTACCCATTAGAAAAAGCTGCCGCTACCTTTGCCTCTTTCATGACAGGCGTTCCCGGTGGTATTTTTGCCCCATCTCTGGCGACCGGAGCCGGTTTAGGTGCCAATATTGGCCAGTGGTTACCCAGTCTCGCTTCTATGGAAACACTTATTTTGCTGGGCATGCTGGCTTACTTTACCGGCGTTGTTCAAACCCCTTTGACAGCATTCATTATCGTCATGGAAATGACTAACAGCCAGGACATGATGCTGGCTTTAATCGCCACTGCTTTTATTGCCAAGGGAACATCTCAACTGATCTGTCCAAGCCCCCTTTACCGGGCTTTAGCCGACCTGTTTATTGTCTACAGTCCTGTTTTAAAGAAATAACGACTTTTGCATGGTCTGCATTTTTTCAGCATACTGCCTGTTAACGGGTTTATTTTGACCGGAAATATTTATGGAAACGATTGAAGTTATCTCACTGACATTGGGCGCCGCATGGGCATCCGGCATTAACCTGTATGCTGCGATACTGGCACTGGGTTATTTTGGTATGACCGGACAAATTGCATTGCCGCAAGAACTGCAGATACTGGCTGATCCGACAGTCATGATGGCTGCGGGTTTGATGTACTGTGTTGAATTTTTTGCTGACAAGATACCCGGAGTCGATACCGGTTGGGATGCAATTCATACCTTTATTCGTATTCCTGCCGGTGCTGTTATTGCAGCCGGAATGGCCAACGGCATCGAAATCAATGCAGCAACTGAATTTGCAGCCTTTCTCGTTGGCGGCGGTATTGCTGCAAGCAGTCATATGACCAAGGCTGGCACCAGAGCGCTGATCAACACCTCACCAGAACCTGTGACAAACTGGACTGCCTCCATCACCGAAGACATTGCCGTCATTGGTGGATTATGGGCCGCGCTCAACCACCCTGTTGTTTTTCTTGTCGCACTGGTGATTTTTATCATCCTGGTCGCCTGGCTGCTACCGAAGATCTGGCGTGCACTTAAACGCATTGCGCGTGCAATCGGCCGTTTTTTCAGTGGCAACAAGCATCAAAATAACGATACCGGTAGTGCTGGCAGCTCTGGCCATTCACGAAAAGATATACTCGCTGAGCTATATCATGATAAGCAGGAAAATTGACGCTGTTGCCATACTGGCAATCCTGCTAGTTACACAACCTGGCTGTACCCAGAACAAGCAGGACGCAGGCTCATTACTGGATGCAAATCTCTCTTTCCAGATTATCCATAACGCACCAGCAGAGGGAAACAAAACGCTGGCCGATTTCAGGAAACAGTGGTTACTGGTTAATTTCTGGTCGGTCAGTTGCCCACCCTGTTTTGAGGAAATACCCGATCTGGCCAGGGCCCATACAGAATTAAACAATCCCTCAATCACTGTAATCGGTGTAGCCATGGCCTACGATCGACCTGACGTGGTTTTACAAACGGCACGCGACGTCAATATACCTTACATGGTCTCACTTGACCTGAAGCGAGAAATTGAAAAGGCGTTTAGTGGAATAACCGTTATCCCAACGAGCTTTCTGGTTAACCCAAACGGTTTACTGGTAAAAAAATATACCGGCACTGTAACTTTCAAACAGATCCAAAAGGACCTGAATCAACTTAATCAAACTTACCTCGAGAAGGAATAAAATATGGATACATGGGCAAAAGCCTGGCACTTGATTGCAATGGTTACCTGGTTTGCAGCGATTTTTTATTTACCACGATTATTTGTCTATCATGCCATGAGTGATGACCAAACCAGCAATGAACGTTTTAAAATCATGGAACGCAAGCTTTACAATGGCATCATGACCCCCAGCATGGTCATCACACTGATCTTTGGCTTCTGGATGCTCTATGACTATGCATGGGCCGTCTATGGCAAGATGGGCTGGTTACATGCCAAGCTAGCATTAATCGCTATATTGGTTGGCTACCATTTCTACTGCGGCAAGTTATTAAAGGATTTCAAGCATGACCGAAATACCAAAAGTCATGTCTGGTACCGTTGGTTTAACGAAGTACCGGTGATTCTGTTAATTGTGATAATTCTTCTAGCGGTTAGAAAACCGTTTTAGATATTTTGCGCAAGGATGAATTTGATAACATATTTCATGACAAAACCGAGTATTCCCACGGCCAAACCAAGAAACAACACAAACATACCGAACTTACCGGCCTTGGATTTTTTCCCAAGGTTGTAGATGATGAACACCATGTAGAACATCAATCCGGCCAGCATGATTGGCATGCCTATTTCGGTGAGCATTTCGTCGGTGAGTTGCATGGTAGGTTCTTGTATTGGGAATCTATTATCGGAAACGAGTTTAAAGATCTTCCTAGAGGAAGCGTCTGAAACAGGGATGTTTCAGTCGAGCCTACATGGAAGTATTTACGGCGTCTTCCGGAAGGAAGGCTTTAACTCATCATCAAGCATAAGGGGTTAAAAGTTGTTGGGACTTTACATCCATGTAGCAAAGCCCAGCTCGGCCATCCACGGCCTCGCGTTCATACCTTTAAAAGCCATGTTAAATGGCTTTTTTCCTCCTAACGGAGTCGGTATTCACCCACAACCACCACCCTGGGAACCGCAGGTTCCGCATCCACCGCCGGTGGATGTCTGGGGCAGGTTATTGAAGACAAAACTGGCATTGCCATCACCATTGTCGACGAAATCAATCTGCGCACCTTTCAAGTACTCCAGCGTGGCATCATCAACAATGACCTTAAAAGAATCAAACTCGAGCGTACCATCGTTGGCATTTAGCTGATCAGTAAAGGTCATGCCAAAGTTGATACCGCTACAACCACCAGGGGTAGCGAAGACGCGCACACCCTCAATATTTTCTTCAACCTGTTCAAATAATTCGGCCATTTTACCCTGGGCTGAATTGGTTAACTCAAGGTCGGACGTTGTAAGTAAGTTAGCATTCATCAATAACTCCTGATGTGTAATTTGGTTAGGATTCTACACAAGTGACCGGAAAACGTCACTTTGCAAGTTGATTTTTCGACTGTAATTCACTGAGATGCTTCTCAGCATCTACCAGGTGTTTACCCCAGTGTACTTTGAAACCACAGCGCCAGTCTTCTATAGCTTCCACAGGTTTTTTCTGGTTTTCTTCAAGGGAAAGCAGGCCACTCTTAAGTTCACAATAGATATCGGTCAAATCATCAGCCAGACTACCACTTTTACACTCTTCGTTCGTCCGGACATCGTATTCAAGCCAGTAACCGTCTCGTTCACCAAGCAGATGTCTTAAATGGGAAAAAAGTTCAAAACGGGCATCCAGGTCGGCATCCTTGACATAACAGTCTGCCTCTTTTTCATCGGAAAAAGCCTCAATGCAACGATGTAAACGTGGCAAAAGCTGTAGAATCCGAGGAAAAATGGCCTCCTGATTGTCATCAGCCTGTTCAATTAATGCGCAATACTCCCTGGCAACCTGCATTAATTCTATTTGTTTGTCTGTCATTATGACTCCTAAGTTTGTCACTTTTTTGGGGCAAACATCCCCTCACCGACCCATATTAGGATCAGCAGCTTGGAACATAAGCATTTAATGATTTTCCAGTGGGTAGGCTACAGATTAGATAAACAAAATTGCCTTGCTAGTTTTTAGGAATTTACAGTCTAATACTAAATTTCGATCATTTCAAAATCAGATTTTGACACACCACATTCGGGACAGACCCAGTCTGCAGGGATATCATCCCAGCGTGTTCCGGCCGAAATTCCTTCTTCCGGCAAACCATTTTCTTCATCGTAGACAAATCCACATACCACACACATGTATTTTTTCATGTTTTTTTCCTTCACAATAAACCAATGCAAAACAGGCCTAATATATTATCAATTGCCGGACACGACCCAACCGGTGGTGCCGGCATTCAGGCAGATATCGAGACCATTTCCGCGCTGGGCGGACGGGCCTTCAGCCTGATTTCGGCGCTGACCAGTCAAAATTCTTCAAACCTCTTCAGTCTTAAGCCCGTTGAAACCGAACTTCTAGAACGCCAGTTTCAGTTACTAACCGAAGACATTAAATTTGACGCCGTAAAAGTCGGTCTGCTCGGCAGCATAGACATGGTCCATCTGCTGAAAAAATTTCTTCAGAAGCTGTCTGGCATTCCGATAATTATCGATCCTGTTCTGGCAGCAGGTGGTGGTCAGTCAGTGGCTAACAAAGCATTGATCGAGACATTTAACAGTCAGATTTTACCCCTGACAACGCTGCTGACCCCAAACTTACCTGAAGCTCGCCTGCTTACCAAACTTGCCGACCCTGACGATTGCGCCCGACAATTACAGGACCTTGGATGCAAACATATCCTAATAACCGGCACCCATGAAGAGACGGATCATGTGGTTAATCGCCTCTCCTTTTCAACCAATGAAAAGCTGTTTCTCGAAGCCAAAAGGTTACCGTATCAATACCACGGCTCAGGCTGCACGCTTTCAAGTGCAATTGCCACCTATCTGGCAAGGCATTTCTCATTAACTGATGCAGTCAAACTGGCTCAGGAGTTTACCTTTGAAAGTCTGAAACAGGCTGAAAAGCCCGGGCATGGACAATATCTCCCGTTACGCTGCAGGAAAACCTGATCTTATGGTTTCACATGCAGCATCACTGCGGGGGCTATACGTTATTACTCACCATCAGCACACCCCGGATCAGCAACTCTATGACCAGGCAGCCATGGCCATTCATGGAGGAGCCAAAATACTTCAATACCGGGATAAATCATGGGGCCAGAAAAAACGCCTGGCCCAAGCTGAAAAACTACGGCTACTGACAAGACAGAAAAACTGCATTTTCATCATTAATGACGATATTTCGCTGACGAAAGCCGTTCAGGCTGACGGGGTACATCTCGGGGGAGAAGATGCAAGTATCGAAACAGCCCGGTCTGAGCTTGGGGATCAGGCGATCATTGGCGTTTCCTGTTACAACGAATTCGACCGGGCTGTTTCAGCCCAGCAACAGGGAGCTAGCTATGCGGCCTTTGGCAGGTTTTATAAATCCTCCACCAAACCGGGAGAAATATATGCCTCTTTAGACCTGCTAAAACAGGCAAAAAACCAACTTGATATTCCAATAGTTGCCATCGGCGGCATTTCTTACGAAAATGCTGACCCACTAATTCAGGCAGGCGCAGACATGATTGCTGTCGCCGATGGTGTTTTTGGCCAACCAGACATCAGGCAAGCTGCCAACCAACTTCAACTTTTATTTGATAAACAGGATTCATGATGACCAGCTCTCACGACTTATTTTCTGCCGCACAAAAACATATCCCAGGTGGTGTTAATTCGCCCGTAAGAGCTTTTAAGGGTGTTGGTGGCGACCCTGTCTTTATCGATTCCGCCAACGGGGCTTATCTAATCGATACTGAAGGCAAGCAGTATGTTGACTACGTCGGCTCCTGGGGACCGATGATTCTTGGTCATGCCCACCCAGAAGTCATTAATGCAGTAGCAGAGGTGATTAACAAGGGACTTTCATTTGGTGCGCCTACCGAGTTGGAAACACTCATGGCCGACAAGGTCTGTGAGATTTTACCTTCTATAGAACTGGTAAGGATGGTTTCTTCCGGCACTGAAGCGACCATGTCTGCGATCAGGCTCGCTCGTGGTTACACCGGCAGGGATAAAATTGTTAAGTTTGAAGGCTGTTATCATGGACATTCCGACTCGCTTCTGGTGAAAGCCGGTTCAGGCATGCTCACGCTTGGCGAACCAAGTTCTCCGGGAGTACCTGCCTCACTCGCAGAACATACCATCACGCTGACTTTTAATGATATCGACCAGGTCAAACAGGCTTTCAGTGAAGTAGGTGAACAAATTGCCTGTATTATCGTTGAACCTGTAGCCGGCAACATGAACTGTATTCCGCCCAGTGAAGGTTTTTTACAGGGGCTCAGGGAGGTTTGTGACCAATATGGCACTGTGCTGATTTTCGATGAGGTAATGACTGGATTTAGAGTTGCACTGGGTGGTGTGCAGGGTCTTTACAATGTCAGGCCTGACTTAACCACGCTGGGAAAAATTATTTCACGTTTGCCGCCAAAGGCTCCCACCGGCATACCGCCACCAATAATTT
>JARRJW010000046.1:0-8269 GCA_037388785.1 Gammaproteobacteria bacterium | reverse complement strand
CAAGTAAATGTGCGATCCCCTCTGCAACTCCTGCGATTTGTGTTCGTTGTGCTTTATGACATTTTGGTTGCAAACATCGCTGTAGCCGGTTTGATTCTTGGCCGCCAGGAACGACTGAAACCGGCTTTTCTGATCCTGCCTTTACGCCTGCAAAATGATGTCGCCATTAGTATCCTGGCAAACACCATTTCTCTGACACCAGGTACAGTGTCAGCAAACCTGAGCGCGGATCGTAGCTGTCTGATTATTCATAGTCTGCATGCGGATAACCCGGATGAAATACTGGAGACTATTCGTGATCGATATGAAACACCGCTTAAGGAGATTCTCGAGTCATGATAACGACAGCCCTCTATATTGCTTTTGGTTTGGTTAGTACCGCATTATTGTTGTCTTTTTGGCGTCTTTTGCGCGGTCCCAGCCAACCCGACAGAATACTCGCGCTCGATACTTTGTATGTGAACACAGTGGCATTGTTGGTACTGTTTGGAATCCATTTGGGCAGCAACCTGTATTTTGAGGCTGCACTGCTGATAGCCATGATCGGGTTTGTCAGTACCTTTGCGCTGAGTAAATTTATCACCCGTGGCGACATCATTGAGTGAGGTAACCATGCTGGACATATTTCTATCATTGTTGATTCTAATCGGTGCGGCTTTTACGCTCATTGGCTCATTAGGGCTACTGCGTTTACGTGACTTTTACAGTCGTTTACATGCGCCAACCAAGGCAACTACACTGGGCGTTGGCAGCTTATTGATTGCCTCAGCTGTTTTCTTCAGTCACCAGGATGAAGGACTAAGCTTGCATGAAGTATTGGTAACGCTGTTCCTGTTTATTACCGCCCCTGTGAGTGCACATCTTATGGCGAAAGCCGCTTTGCACTTGCGGCTACAATCACAGGCAAAACCCCCTAAAGATGATTTACTCAATGGTGGAAACTGTACGGAGCAGTCCTCGCCTGAAGTTGCTTCATCGACTGGCAAGTCAGACTAACTGTCTGTCCGTTAAAAAGTTTTGACCAAACCTTTTTCGGGCCTAGTGTTTGTGATGAGCCTTCGATGCGTTTTAAGCGTCTGTTCAAAAAGCAGGTTACATCTGAATCTGTTAACTGAAGCTAGTCTTTTTCAGTGTTTTTATGGTGTAAATGGATATCAAGAGGATGTTTTGTATCCAGATGAATATCACGTTGTGGAAACGCAATCTCAATACCGGCATCCGTCATTCTCTGATTTATCGCTATATTGATATCGGTAATTGTGCGTAAGCGATAATCAATGTCATCTATATAGCATCGCAGAGATAACAACAGTGCGTTGTCACCAAACTCTTCAAATACGCAGAAGGGCGCAGGATCATTTATAACCCGGGGATGTTCTTTGGCAACTTCCTCCATAATTAACAGAGCCCGTTCGGCATCGCTGCCATAGGCCACGCCAACTTTGATCATGATTCGGGTGGTCTGGTCAGATAAGGACCAGTTTAAAAGTTCCTGGGTGATGAAGTTCTTGTTGGGCACCAGCAGTTCCTTGCGGTCAAAATTTCGAATGGTTGTAGCCCTGATCTGTATCCGGGTGACTACACCATCGGTATCACCGACGGTGACAACGTCACCAACTCGTATTGGTCGTTCAAAAAGAATAATCAGGCCACTGATAAAGTTGGCAACAATTTCCTGTAAACCAAAGCCAATACCAACGCCCAGGGCGGCAAATATCCACTGAATCTCTGACCAGCTGCCGCCCAGAAAACCAAAAACCCAGGCGGTTCCGAGGGCAACAAGGGTATAGCGGGTCAAGGTTGTGACGGTATACCGGCTACCCTGCGACATATCAAGGTGCTTAAGCAAAGCCATCTCAATGAAAGCGGGTAATTGCCGGGTCGCGATAACGGTTCCAATGATGACAATGATTGCCAGTGCCAGGCTGGAAAGTGTAATGGGCACGATCTCATTATCTTCCGACCGGGTATAACTCCAGAGAGTTACATCATTAAGGATTTGAAATGCTGGCATGACGTCACGCCAGATTCCCCACAGACCGACTAGACCAATCACAAGTAAGGCATTGTTTAAAAGTTTTCGACTGGTGGCATCCAGTTCTTTCAGGTCTATCTCTGGTTCTTCAATTTCACGGGTGTGCAGGCCCTCGATATCATCCTGTGATTTCCTGGCTTGACGGGCTTCCTGCTCAGCGCGACGTTTGGCTTTTGCGGCTTCCAGTCTAAATTGGCGTTGATTGAGTGTGAGCCAGCGAAGTATCAGTTGATGAACAATAATGACTAACAGGGCAAACCAGGTACTTTGCAGAATACGGTCGATCAGGGTTCCTGCTGTAAACATGTAACCGGCAAGTGATACCAGGGCCGAGCCCAGAGGAGGACCGACCAGCAGGAAGAACCAAAGATGACGAAGCCTAAACACGACATTAGCCGGATCTTCTGCAGCCAGAATACTTAGTGTGCCACCTTTGGGCTTGGCCAGGCGATAAAAAAACACCCCGAAAACAGTCATCAGGATAAGAAAAAGCAATCTTCCCAGACCACTTCCTGAGCCCAGCTCCAGGTCGGTTAAGGCGATTATTGTAACGAAAGCCATGATCATAATGGTCGGTGTAAACCAGCCAAGATCTTGATGCAAACGTTCTATACCGCTTTCACGCCAACCAAAATGGACACGGGCAACACTTTTCGGGGCCAAAAAAAGACTGAGTGCCTGTAGCTGAAATAACAAAGGCGATAGCATCATGAAACTTCTACCAATGAGTTTGGTAAAATCAGTCGTTTCCAGCGAAGTATTGAGGAGCCAGCCTACAGTCAGCATCAGCAATGGTGCCGGAAGGACTATCAGAAAAATCAGCAGCATTGCGCGCAAAGTATCTGTGAGCCGGTCACGAAGCAGATTACCTACATTGGCACCGCTTTCGATTAACAACTGGTCAAGCTTCTTGCGAGTAACCACCCAGACTATCGTTAAGATCAAAGCGAGGCCAAACAGTGGTGAAACGAACACTTCATTCAAAAGTGATTTTACAAGTGCCTGCCACTTTGTGGGTGCAAGTAATTCTGCTGCCTGCCCAGGAATTCGCATTATCGTATCCAGGCCTACCGGCTCCGTACTTCGAATCCATAACAGGCGTTTATCAAGGAAATTATCGTATCGAAACACCACATCCTGCAGGCGTAGTTGTGAAATTTCGAGTTCACCTAATGACTGCAGATAGGCTCGCTGAACGCTGATTGCCTTTTCAATCAGAGCTGACCGACTGCTTATCAATTTTTCCAGTTCAGGTGCAATTTCAAGACGCTCGGCAGCTAAAAGCGACCCTGCAAGAGAATCAATGTATTGCGACTTGTCGCGTAGCGCACGACGTTCTTCAATGAGCTGAATTTCATACAAAGAAGTTTCAGCAATTTTTGTTTCCCTGATACTGCGCTGTTTTTGAAAATGCCCGGTATCCGGCAGCGCCCGTTTTTTCTGTTGCAATAACTGCCCAAGGACCTGGCTTAAGCCGGCTATCTCCAATTTCTGTTGTGTGGTATTGAAGTCCAGTTCAATTTGTTTGGCAGCATCAGCTGCTTCGATTTCATCCTCGTTGATGCCTTCAATTTCATTGGCAAGACGATCGATTTCTTCACTGAGCTTGGTATTACGTGATGCCAGTTCCGCAAGTAATGGGTGCTTGCTGGATGCTACCTGCTCAGCGGCCAATGCTTCGGCTTTGGCCTCTCCTGCCTCTTCAAGGCGAATACGGTTGGCGGCATCCTCGACAAAATCCACCTGTTGTTTGAGTATCTTCAGGTTTATTTCAGCTAAATCGCGCTTGGCTTCCAGCAGGTCCTGTCGTGTAGGATGACTTGAAAGCTCCTGTTCAAGCATAAGTGCCTCTGAGCGCAGTTGTACGCGATGGCTGGCATCTAACCAGCTACGGGCTTCATTGAGATCAGAAAATTCAGTGTTTTCCGGTGCTGTCTTAGGTGTTGATGCGTATTTTGCCAGCAGGCTTTGGACCTGGGCCAGGCGTTTACGAATTTGGGAAGGGCGGTCTTTTTCGTTTTTATATTCATTTTCAAGTTCAGCCAGCCGGGTCTCAGCTATGGCCTGGTCGGCTTTGAGTCGTTGTAATTTTTGTTCAATTTCAAAAAGCGGCAGATTATCAATGCTGCCGGGCGGTGTAGCAGCTTCATCAGTAGCAATTTTCAGATCAGTATTTAACCGGGTCAGTTCGTTCGAGCCATCCTCGATGATGGCTTTAAAGCTATCAGCCTTCTTTCGATGTGCGGCATTCAGTTCCAGATTACTGAGGGTCTGGCGGTACAGCTCTGTCAGTGCAGCTTTGTCTTTTTCGTTGATTTCGGTCGCGGCTGAGATTTCATCGATGCGACTTTTGACTAATTCGGTGGTCGGTACCGAAGCTGTAGCACTTATTGATAAGTTGATTGTCGACGCCGAGTCACCATTATCGGCAAAGGTGTTCAGGCCGGGCAGACATAAAAGCCAAACAATGAGCATTCTGGTAAATGGGTTCATGTTGATCCGGTTGTGATTGCTAAGCCTTAAAATGGCGCGTACGCTGGCCTGATAATGAATTAAGTATGTATAGGGTCATTATTGTTCACTGACATTGAAAGCTCAATGCCCAGAACATTGCGATTTTGACTGGGAAATGAGCAGATAAACCGACAGGGTTGCTTTCAGGTGGGTTTTCTATCAGGGGCCTGATCTAAAGTGAACTGCCCACGGTTTTTTGTGGGCAGCAAAGGGTTAGTGATGCACAGCGATTTTACGAGGCTGTGTTTTTTCCTGTTTGGCTACGGTGATTTCAAGAACACCATGGTCACTTTTAGCGCTAACACTTTCAGAGTCTGCAGTATCGGGCAGACTGAAACGTCTGTAGAAGCTGCCATAGCTGCGTTCTACGCGCTTAAAGTCGTCATGTTCTTCTTTGTTCTCGGTTTGTTTTTCACCTTTTATTGTGAGGACACCATTGTCCATCTGTACCTCGATATCTTCTGGTTTAACACCGGGGATATCGGCAATAATGACAAAACTGTCTTCGGTTTCTTTGATGTCTACAGCTGGAACCCAATCGCTTGTGGCTGCGCTGCTTTCTTCACCGGTTTGGGTGGTTAAGCCGCGTTCCATTTCCCGACGCAATTGATCAAAGAGGCTCCAGGGCTCATATCGTACCAGGCTCATGGTTCTCACCTCCTTAGTTTCTCAGGCATACGACTACTAACAGGTATTTTCCTATCCTGTCATACATTAAATGGGGATTTGGCTATATTTTTCAATATTTCACAGTTACTAAGGAAGAATAACCAAGCTGATTTCAGGTACGCTGAAGGTCCATTTATGGGCGTTTGACAATGACCATAGATAAAATATTGAAAAACTGGCAAAAAACTGCCAAATCTCTAGAATTAGCCTCCCTGTAAGATTTTGAGATAAAAGTGTGACCCCAAAGCTGCATATTAAGACCTTTGGCTGCCAGATGAATGAGTATGATTCCCAGAAAATGCTCGATGTGCTGCATGAGACCAAAGGGTTTGAGCTAACCGACCTGGCTGAAGAAGCCGATGTGCTTCTGCTGAACACCTGTTCGATTCGGGAAAAAGCCCAGGAAAAGGTTTTTTCCCAACTCGGACGCTGGCGCCCTTTGAAGGAAAAAAATGCCAGCGTCATGATCGGTGTGGGTGGTTGTGTAGCCAGCCAGGAAGGCGATGCAATTCGCCAGCGTGCTCCTTTTGTCGATGTCGTTTTCGGTCCGCAGACATTACACCGTCTACCGGAAATGCTCGATCAGGCAAGAGAATCAGCCAGAGCCGTGGTAGACGTCTCCTTTCCTGAAATAGAAAAATTTGATCGTTTACCCGAGCCTAGATCAGAAGGCCCCACCGCATTTGTATCCATTATGGAAGGCTGTTCCAAGTATTGCACTTTCTGCGTGGTGCCTTATACCCGGGGAACGGAAATCAGTCGGCCATTTGATGATGTCATTGCTGAAGTGGTACAACTAGCTGAACAGGGCGTCAGGGAAATCAATTTACTCGGTCAGAATGTCAATGCCTATCGTGGTGAGATGCATGATGGTGAAACTGCAGACCTGGCACTGCTGATACGTTATGTTGCGGCTATCGATGGTATCGACAGGATTCGTTTTACCACGTCGCACCCTGTCGAATTTTCAGATTCACTTATTGATGTCTACCGTGATGTTCCAGAACTTGTCAGCTTTGTACATTTACCGGTTCAGTCAGGTTCTGACCGCATATTGATGCAAATGAAGCGAGGTCATAGTGCATTTGAGTACAAACAAAAAATCAATCGTCTCAAACAAGCGCGACCCGGTATTACTATTTCGTCCGACTTTATCATTGGCTTTCCGGGAGAAACTGATCAGGATTTTGCGCATACAATGAAGCTGATTTGTGATGTAGATTTTGACCAGTCATTCAGTTTTATTTATAGCCGGCGTCCGGGGACCCCTGCTGCGGATCTGCCTGATGATGTTCCTCATGAGGTGAAACAGCAACGCCTTGCAGAGCTGCAAAAGCAGATCAACAATCAGGCTATGCGTTACAGTCGTGCAATGGTCGGTACTGTACAGAAAATTCTGGTTGAGCGTAAATCCAAGAAAGACGCCAGGCAGTTGGCCGGGCGCACGGAAAATAACCGCGTGGTGAATTTTACCGGCAATGAAGATTTGATAGGCCAGTTTGTTGAAGTTGAAATTACTGAAGCTCTACCCAATTCACTTCGCGGTCAATTAACCGCCTGATCCTGTTTAGGAGCTTTCTTTTGTCTGACGACCTTTCATCAATAAACTTTGACATCGATTCCAATGATAACGAGCGTTTGTCCAATCTCTGTGGTCCGCTTGACAAGCACCTCAGGTTGATAGAAAGACGCCTTGGTATCGAGATTAATAACCGCGGTTTTCATTTTTCAGTTTATGGAACACCTCTGTTTACACAAAGGGGAAAAACACTGATTGAGGAATTATTTGATTTTACCGGAGAAGAAATCCTCACTCCTGAACATGTCGACCTGGTGATTAATTCATCGGATATTGACCAGGTCGAACCGGATGCCAAAAAGCAAAAGGATTACCCTGAGGTTGCCATTAAAACCAAAAGAGGCATGGTGCGTGGCCGGGGAATAAGCCAACAGGAATATCTGCATAAAATTGTCAGTCATGATATTAACTTTGGTGTCGGGCCTGCAGGTACAGGCAAAACCTACCTGGCTGTTGCCTGCGCCGTTGAGGCGCTTGAGCGGGATAACATTCGCAGAATATTACTGGTCAGGCCGGCAGTGGAAGCTGGCGAGCGGCTTGGTTTTTTACCGGGTGACCTGAGTCAGAAAATTGATCCTTATTTGCGTCCACTGTATGACGCGTTATACGAAATGCTGGGTTTTGAACGGGTCAATAAACTGATAGAACGTAACGTCATTGAGGTAGCGCCACTTGCTTATATGCGTGGGCGTACGCTTAACGATGCATTTGTGATCCTCGATGAAGCGCAGAATACAACGCCGGAACAAATGAAAATGTTTCTGACAAGGATAGGCTTCGGTTCAAAAGCCGTGGTTACCGGAGATGTAACACAGGTTGACCTGCCGCGCGGACAGAAATCGGGACTGCGTCAGGCGATTGAAATTCTTGGTGAGGTCGACGGTATCAGTTTCACTTTTTTTACGGCTAAAGATGTGGTTCGGCATCAACTGGTACAAAAAATCGTGCATGCTTACGATGATTTTGACCGCAAGTCAAAAATGGAAAAAAACACATCGGATAAAGCTCCGAAAAATGACTAACGAGCTTGAAATACAAAGAGTCTTTACTGCAGGTGAAACGCCAGATGATGAACAATTCCATGATTGGTTTGGCCTGGTTTCTACACAACTGCATGTGAAAGGTTCTTTAGTGATAAGGTTGGTCGATGAAGCAGAAAGTCAGCAGTTAAACCTGAGTTATCGGGGTAAAGATTCATCAACAAATGTGCTGTCTTTCCCGTTTGAAGCACCACCGAATATTGAAGATAATCATATTGGAGATCTAGTGATCTGTGTGCCGGTTGTTAACCGTGAGGCAATGGCGCAGAATAAACTTCAAAATCATCACTGGGCTCACATCGTTTTACATGGCATCCTGCACTTGCTTGGCTATGATCATATCGACGATGATGAAGCCACGAAAATGGAACAAATGGAAATTGATCTTTTGAATGAACTTGGAATTAGTAATCCCTACGAGGCACAGTAATC
>JARRJW010000045.1:0-15407 GCA_037388785.1 Gammaproteobacteria bacterium | reverse complement strand
ATTTGTTAAATTCAGACAGGCTGGAAACGGCTTTACCTGGTTACCTCGAAAAGCTGCCTTATTACCAGCGTGCATTAACCACAGTACTGACCTATTCGCTGAAAACATCAATGCTCAAATCAGGTATTGCGGCATTAACCTATCAGCAGGCCTGCCTTGAAGACGCCAGCCAGAAAGATGCCAATCAGAAAGATAAAGGTAAAACTGGATAGATAAAGTTTACGCTGGAACGGTTCTGTTTCTGGCCCACTCGCGCAGGTAAGTAATTTTTTCCGCCATGACCACGGAAAGTGGCTGAGTGCGCTGAATTTCAGCCAGCAGAATATCCGTACTCAGGCGTTCCTCACTGGAGTGGGCGGTATAAAGTGCTGAAACGATGACCTGCTCAATCTCAGCGCCACTGAAGCCTTCACTGGCTTCAGCCAGCATTGGCAACTCATACCCTGAAGGTGGCTGGTTGCGGCGTCTTAAATGAATGCTGAAAATTTCCTCGCGGACTTTTTTATCCGGCAGGTCAACAAAAAATATTTCGTCGATTCTGCCTTTGCGCATCAGTTCAGGTGGCAGGCTTTCAATATCATTGGCGGTGGCAACGATGAATACTTTGCCCTCATGTTCTGCCATCCAGGTTAGTAGTGTTCCCAGAATACGCTTGGAAACACCATCGTCATTGCTGCCCTGGGAAATGCCTTTTTCAATCTCATCAATCCAGAGAATACAGGGCGACATAACTTCCGCAGTTTGCAGTGCCTGGCGCAGGTTTTTTTCTGTTTCGCCAATATACTTGTTGTAAAGGGTGCCAAAATCGAGCCGCAGCAGGGGCATGGCAAAGTGACCGGCAACGGCTTTTGCCGCAAGACTTTTACCGCCGCCCTGCACACCCAGCAGAAGAATGCCCTTGGGCGTATCAAGCTTGCTGCTTTTTTTGGAAAAAGCCTTTTTTCGGCTTTCCAGCCACTGTTTCATGTTCTCAAGACCGGCAACATCGGCAAAGCTTTCAGTATCGTATTCAAACGAAATGATATTGTCTTTATTCATGAGGCTGTTTTTGGCCTTCATGACTGCCGGAATATCGTTTTCAGTGATTGCGCCATCGTCAGCAATTGCCGTTTTAATCAGACGCCGAGCTTCCTGGATGGTTACGCCGCTCAGGTTATTGGTGAGTTTCTCCAGCGCATCTCGATCAGCACGTAAGGATCGACCCGGATTGATCTTTTGCCAGCGGTTGGCTTCCTCGCGAATCAGTTTTTTCAGCGTAGACCGGTCAGGCAGGCGTAAATCAAACTTGGCAGTGAAATGTGCGATTTCCGGAGGTGTATCAATGTTATGGCTGACCAGCACGATATTGCGAGGCACGCTTTCATGCTCCTGTGCGATCTCTTTCAATAAACGAACATGCAGCGGTTCAGTCAGGTAAGGATGAAAGTCCAGCAATACAAAAATACCGGGTTTATGAGTCGCCTTGATATGACGAAGGACCTCGGTTGGGTCTGATGTGTTGACCATTTTACCGAAGTCCACTTCCGAACGCCCAAGCCCCTCCGTGATTGACCATTCAAACAGAGGTAAGGCAACCTTAAGGCCAAGTCGAACAAACAGTTCGAGAACGCGTTTTTCCTCGCGTGTCTCTATCAGCAGAATCGGTATCTGCGATTTAATGACAAGTTCTAAATCGTGAAGATCATTCATAAGTGATATATTGTCCAACAATTAACAGGTTTAAGAAACTGTTGTGAACATTTTGTATGCCAACAGATTGAATTTAAGTGAAGATTACATGGGACAAATAACAACCATAAAAAAAGGCCGGATTGTCAGCCTTGGTTATGTTTTATCAGACGAAAATGGTGAAATGCTCGACCAGTCTGAAAAAAATCAACCATTGGAATACCTGCATGGAGGTGGAGATATTATACCCGGGCTGGAAAAGGCACTTGAAGGCCGAAAGCTTGGCGAGACACTGAAAGTGGTTATTCCGCCGGCAGATGCCTATGGCGAATACGAAGTCTCGTTGGTTGATGAAGTCTCACGCGATCAGTTTCCGGGTATTGAGGATATCCAGCCCGGCATGCAGTTTCAGACTACCATGGATGATGGTGCGCCGATGGTGATCAACGTGACCGCAGTTGATGAGGATAAGGTTGTTGTTGACGGTAACCATCCGCTAGCCGGTGTTACGCTGGTGTTTGAGGTTGAAATTGTCGGTATCAGGGAAGCCAGTAAAGAAGAGATTGAGCACGGCCATGTCCACCATGGCGGTCATTGTGAAACTGAACAGGCCAGGTGAATTATCAGAAATCCTGGTTCGAGCGTAACCAGTGCTTACGGCCTTTAAATGTGCCAAAGCAACTCTGGTTATTGGAATGACAGTTAGGTCCAAAGCACAGCAGGCTGACGATTAGCACTGCATCCAGTAGAATAAATCCATAGGCAATGATGGTTCTAATCATACTGTCACCGGTGAGCCATTCCAGTGTGTGGTCATGGTAAAACATTATGCCAAAGACTGAACCAAACAACAGGATAACCGCTGTCAGGGAAGACAGGTCGGCAATCCATTCATGTTTACAGGATTCGCCGGTGTTCTCAGTTTCCAGTGCTAGCCTGAAATTTCGATTTTGAATACTGATAAATCGCAATTATAGAGTAAAAAAGTATTTAAATTCTTACATATAGCGAGATAAGTTGATGGGGTTTGTGAAAAAAATGCCGGCCTAACTAAATTTACTGGTGTTGAGCCACACCGTCTTTATGATTGATTCAAAGGTTTCTATGCAGGATATGTCAATGCAACTCATTCAAAAAACAGGCCTGACAGAATTTTCTGATCAGCAGTTAATGGCTGAAAAACTGCACATGAATAATGCACATTTGCTGGAGCTTGGCTGTGGTGCGGCTTTAGTGACCCGCAAGTTGGCAGAAGCCTATCCGTCTACACGAATTACTGCAGCCGAAGTTGACAGGGTCCAGCATGATAAAAACCTGCAGATTGATGATTTGCCGAATGTTGATTTCATTCTGGCAGGCATGCAGGATATTCCATTACCCGATGGCAGTGCTGATCTGGTAATTATGCTTAAATCATTGCATCACGTGCCCATTGAATTGCTTTCACAGGGTTTTCGGGAAATCCACCGGGTTTTGAAAAATAACGGCAGAGTGTACATATCGGAACCGGTTTTTGATGGTGCGTTTAATGAAATACTGAAAATGTTTAATAATGAAGAGCAGGTGCGCAAGTCGGCATTTGAAGCAATTAAACAGGAAGTCAACTCCGGCCGGTTTGACTTGGTTGAAGAAATTCATTTTCTAAGTCGCAGCCAGTTTGATGATTTTAAGGCATTCGAGGAACGAATTCTCAATGCCACTCATTCAGAGTTTAATGTTTCAGCTGAGCTAAAACAGGCAGTCATGAACAAGTTCAACCAGCATTCTGCTGCTAGTGACGGCAGCAGGGTATTTCTCAACCCGATGCGTGTCGATATCCTGGCTAAAGTTTAGCGAGCGCTGTTAACTTGATAAGGCCATCTCGAGCAAATCGAGAGTCTTTTCAATAGTAGCAAGCATTCTTAAGAGTATTGAAAATTGTAAAACACCCCCAAGATACTCTTAAGTAAATAAGTGGTTTTAAGGCGGTTTTGCGGGACATAATTTCAGTGGAATTTAAAGATTATTATCAGATTATGGGCGTCAATCGGGATGCCCCTCAGGATGAAATCAAACGGGCTTACCGTAAGCTTGCAAGAAAATATCACCCTGATGTCAGCAAAGAAGCCGATGCCGAGCTGCGTTTCAAGGAACTGGGCGAAGCTTATGAAGTGCTGAAAGATCCCGAAAAACGTGCCGCCTATGATCAACTAGGTAAAAACTGGAAAGCCGGACAGGATTTCCATCCGCCACCGCAATGGGACCAGGGGTTTGAGTTTCATGGCGGCGGTTTTACCGATGGTGATGCCCAGCATTTCAGTGATTTCTTCGAGAGCCTTTTCGGGCGGGGCAACCAAACCGGTGGATTTGATAGTCGCTTTCAGCAGAAGTTTCATGAACGCGGACAGGATACGCATGCCAAGATTAACATCAGCCTGGATGATGCCTATCATGGGGCAACACGAAGTATTACCATTAATCATTCTGAACTTGATGAGCATGGACGCCCCCAGGTAAAACAGAGAACGTTGAATGTACGCATACCCAAAGGTATCCGTCAGGGACAACATATTCGACTTGCAAAACAGGGCTCAAAAGGTATGGGTAAAGGAGAAGCCGGAGATCTTTACCTGGAAATAGAGTTTCAACCTCATCCGTATTACACGATTGAAGGCAAAGATGTTTACATGAAATGCCCAGTCGCGCCTTGGGAAGCGGCACTGGGTGCGAGCGTGAAGGTGCCGACACCTGATGGCAAGGTCGATCTTAAAATTCCTGCAGGTTCTTCAAGTGGCAAGAAACTGCGTTTAAAAGGTCGCGGCATTCCCGCAAAAGAACCCGGTGACCTCTTTGTTGTTCTGGATATTGCATTGCCTCCGGCCCAGAATGAAGCCGCCCGTAAAGCTTATCTTGATATGGCGGAAAAACTCGACTTTAACCCACGGGCAGCACTTGGGGTATAGCTATGGTGAATGAAATACTGAAATTAATGCAGGGTGAAATACTTGAAGAAGATGTCAGAGTGTCGTTGTCACAGCTATGTAAGATATCCAGGCTACCTGCCGAACGAGTACTGGAAATGGTTGAGTACGGTGTCATTGAACCCCGGTCTGGCTCCAATGAAAAATGGCAGTTTTCTGGACAAAGTATAAGCCGACTGCGTTGTGCCCAGCGTCTTAAGAAAGACCTGGGTGTCAATACTGCAGGAGCGGCACTTGCCATTGATCTTCTTGATGAGCTGCAACAATTACGATCACGACTTCACCAACTGGAAAAACAACTGTATTAATCTCGGTTATTGGTTGTCTTTATCCATGATTTAAACGATATTAAATGAGATATTCATACTATTAACGGTATCTCAAGGACATGTCTGAAAATCAGGGTCTGATATTTGCCTACCTTCTTGATGGAGAGGGTGGTGGAAAATCGTTGGACTGGCAGGAAGTAAACAGCTGGTCACCATCCATGGGCACGCTATGGATTCATCTGGATTACGAGCACCATGAGTCCCGTCATTGGATAAAGGATAACAGTCAGCTGGACTCGCTTACCCAGCAGTCTTTGCTGGCGGAAGAAACCCGCCCGAGATGTGTCAGTCATGACCAGGGACTTTTAATCAACCTGCGGGGAGTTAATAGCAACCCCGGCTCGGAACCGGAAGACATGGTTTCCATCCGTCTTTACTGTGATGGCAAGCGTATTATCAGCACACGTAAAAGGCGTCTATTAAGTGTCCAGGATATTGGTGCCGCTATTGAAAAAGGTACCGGCCCTAAAAATGCCGGTGGATTGATTGCCAGCCTGGCTTATAGATTGACGGCACGTATGAGTGATGTGATTTCAGCACTTGATGATACTGTCGATGCATTTGAGGAAGAAATTATCGGACAGCCAAGCCAGTCATTTCGCAGTCAGCTGGTTGGCTTACGCAGGGAAGTAATTATGTTAAGGCGATACCTGGCACCGCAAAGAGATGCGCTGTCGCGCCTGCAATCTGAAAATGTTGACTGGTTATCGGCTGAAAACAAGTTGACGCTCAGGGAAGCTGGTGACCGCTTAATACGTTATATTGAAGACCTTGATAGCAGTCGGGATCGTGCAGCGGTGGCTTATGAGGAACTTAACAGCCAGCTTTCCGAGCAAATGAATTCACGGATGTACGTGCTTTCCGTAGTCGCAGCACTTTTTTTGCCGTTAGGCTTTCTGACCGGATTGTTTGGCATTAATGTCGGCGGCATTCCTTTCGCCGAAGACCCTTACGGGTTTATTGAGATTATCCTCCTGTTAGTTTTTATTGTTGTTATCCAACTTGTACTGTTTCGCTATAAGAAGTGGTTTTGAATTTCATTATTGAATAAAAAATGAAAATTTTTTTCTACACATTACTGGTATGCCTGCTGTTGTCTGCAGGGCAAGTTGTGGCAAAAGACACTACTCAAGCCTGGTCAGCCCAGGCTGAGAGTCAACTGAAAGCCTGGCAGGCTTCTTTGCGGGACTGGTCTCAGGAAAGTCCCACTCTGGAAGAACTTGAAGCCCGCCAAAACGATGTTATTGCACTTAAAAACAGGGTGGATCAATGCATCGATAATCTGAGTAACGAACTAAATGCCCTGGAAGAAAGATTTACCACGCTGGGTGAAGCAGAAGAAAACGAGGCGCCTGAACTGAAAGCGCGCCGGCAAAGCCTGAACAAACAAAAGCAGAATGTTGATTCAGAACTTGCGGTTTGTCGCCTGCTTAATCTGGGTATTCGTGATCTCCAGAATGAGCATAAGCAGTTGCGAAATAAATTATTATCCCAGTCCCTGACGCACCGTGGGCAGGTAGTATGGGCTAAACTTTTCAATCTGCTTAAAACCCGGGGCATTTTTGCATCTGACTTTGTAATTCATTTTAAATTGTGGCCAGCCATTCTGGGTGGTCTTATCGTCTTTTTGATGCTTGTTCCGCTGGCACGCTATGCCTCGAAGTTAATGAGTAAACGCTATCTGGATGTTTCAGCAGCGCTTTCTGAAAAACATGAGAGACTGTTTCTGGTGATGTTGGCTAAACGATTGCCATGGGCTGCTGGATTGGGAAGTTTTTCCATATTTTTCTACATGGCCGATGTGCATTTGCTCAGTGCCTTGTTAATGTCACTGACGGTGTCTCTGCTGCTGGCGCCATTACTGGAATTTTTAATCTGTCATGAAACTGATCAATGCAGGGCTGGTATGCCGGCCAGGCTGTTACTTGATATTGTTTTGATAGGTTCGGCGTTTTATTTCTTCGACCTTAAAAAGATCCTGACAGAAGATGCTTACATTGTAGCTTCTGCCTCTTACTACCTGGTAATGATGCTGGTGTCACTCTGGTTGTTTTTGTTATTGGCAAAAAGGGAAACATTTCATGTGCTGCATTCATTGCGGACACCGATAACTGCTGCCATGATCACCGGCCCGGTAGCAATGTGGCTGGGTTATCAATCGCTGGCCGAATTATTGATCTCCGGTGTTTTTGGAAGCCTGGCGGGTATTCTGTTTGCATGGATGTTTGTTCATGCCGGTAACCTGTTCTTTGCCCTGTTTGAGCCGGATGAACAGATTAATGCAGATACAGGAGTCAGAAAGCTATTGGGTTACGAAGGCCAGGAGCCGGTGCCGGGGCTATGGATTGGACGCTTACTGTTATTACTGGTCATTCTGGGTGGGCTGCTTTACTGGATGCTATTGGCCTGGAGAGTGCCGCACTCAGAAATCAATATTATGAGTGCTTATATAACGGAAGGTTTTTCGATCGGTGCCATTAACATTGTGCCGAGTAAGATTATCGCCGGCATACTGGCGTTTTTCTTGTTGCTGACACTGGCAAAATGGTTACGCAATCAGCTTTCTGAACGCTGGCTACATAAAACGCGGTTAGATGCTGGTGCACGTGAATCGATCGTTTCATTAAGCTCTTATGCGATTATCGGTTTGGCGATGGTTATTGCCCTGAGTATGGCGGGTTTTGATTTTCAGAACATTGCCATCATTGCCGGGGCCCTGTCCGTGGGTATCGGTTTTGGTTTACAGAATATTGTTAACAACTTTATATCGGGTTTGATCCTGTTATTTGAGCGCCCGGTAAAACCCGGTGACTGGGTTATTATTGGTTCCACCGAAGGGCATGTTAAAAAAATTAGCATACGCTACACTTTGATAGAAACTTTTGACCGTGCTGATGTCATGGTGCCCAATTCCGAATTGATTTCTTCGCAGGTAACCAACTGGATGCTGCGTGACATGATTGGCAGGGTACTGGTGCCAGTCGGTGTGGCATATGGATCTGATGTAGAGAAAGTGCGTGACATTCTTTTCAAAGTTGCCAATGAACATCGGTTGGTAATAACCGGTGACAGGCGTGTTCCAGATCCCCAGGTTATGTTTATGAACTTTGGTGAAAGTTCGCTGGATTTTGAAGTGCGCTGTTTCATCCGGAATATTGATTATCGTCTGGCGGTACGCAGTGATCTTCTGTTTGCAATCGATGAAGAATTTCGTAAAGCCGGTATCGAAATTCCATTTCCACAACGTGTTTTACATATGTCTGATGAAGCCAGCAAAAATCAGGATAAATTTACGAAAACAGATGATGACAATGAATCAAAATAGCATCGCTATAAGAGGGATGATTTAAGTGCGTGAAAGTTTTGATATAGCCGGCTACCAGGTCAGGCCAGGTACCCATTCATTAATCAGAATCCCGCTGCCCGGTTTGCATTCAGAAACCTCGATCAACATGCCCGTTCATGTATTTCATGGTAAGCATGCAGGACCGGTCTTGTTCGTCAGTGCTGCAGTTCATGGTGATGAAATTAACGGCGTCGAAGTGATAAGACGTTTGTTGTCGTTATCTTCACTAAAGCGCCTAAAAGGAACGCTGCTGGCCGTGCCGGTTGTCAATGTGCTGGGGTTTGATTCGCATTCACGCTATCTGCCGGACAGAAGGGATTTAAACCGCTGTTTTCCTGGTAAAGAAGAGGGAACCCTTGCCGGCAGGGTGGCACATAGTTTTATGACCGAAATTGTTGCGCGTTGTGATCTGGGTATCGATTTGCATACAGCAGCGATTCATCGGGACAACTTTCCGCAGATCAGGGCTGATCTTAATGATCAAAAACTAAACGAGCTGGCCCGGGTTTTTTCAGCGCCCGTTTTACTTCACTCGGCAGCCCCTGAAGGATCATTACGCAATGCTGCAGCCAGTGAGTCAGTACCCGTGATGGTTTATGAGGCTGGTGAGGCACTACGCTTCGATGAGGTTTCGATTCGGGTAGCTGTACGAGGTGTATTAAATGTGATGCATGCGCTCGGCATGCTCACCAGGGGTAAGTCACGCAAGGTGAAAGAAAGTTTCCTGTTACGTTCCAGTACATGGGTCAGGGGTTCAAAAAGCGGCATCCTGCGTGCCCAGGTAAAACTTGGTGACACCGTATCAAAAGGTGATGTGCTGGGTTATATCTCAGAGCCTGCCAGCCAGAATGATGTCACTGTTGAAGCTTCATCCGATGGTATAATAATAGGCAGAACCAATATCCCGTTAATTTATGAAGGCGAGGCTTTGTTTCATATTGGTCGTACACGCCAGACAACTTTGATGGAAGAAAAGATTGATACGATCATGGATGATAATGCCCTGACGACGCCAGAACTGGTTGAAGAGCCCATGATTGTCTAATGCTGTTAATTGATATTTGATAAAAACCTATGAAAGCGGATGAAGATCAAGAAAAAGCCTTAAGAGAAAAGATTAAAAATCTTGGTTCAGATAACAATAAATCTGAATTGAGGCCAATCGAAAAGTATTCAATATATGAAGAATTAAAAAATAAAAACAGACAAGAAAAAATGACTGGACTGAATGGGCAACTGAAATACATGATCGTTGCCATCCTTGTTGTATTTATTGTTTTAGGCTATTACCTGATTTAACCAGGTTGGCAATGTATTTATTTATAAACCGTTTAACTCCAACTCTTTTAGTTCTTTTAATGTGTCAATCACTTTGTCAGAAATGAAATAAAACTCATCTAAGAGTTTATGGGTTTTTTGGAAATCTCCCTGTTTATAAGCGGCGACAATCTCACTGGAAAGTAGATGAAATTTTTTATGATCCGCTATCAATAAATTGAAGTGAAAATTACCTTCGTAGCTAGCTGATTCAGGTGAATAAAGCCAACGTCCGAGTTGACAGTCTTTATCACTCGCAATTAGTCCGCCATGAATTTCCATCGACACATCACCACTGACGACACTTTCAATTATTGCGCGCCACTGTAAATGATTGTTAATTTCTACATCAAAGTCCACCATAATTTAAATATAGTTGATTCGTTATAAATGGCTGTCTTTTGGAGATTTGCTTACAACAGCTGAGTTCTGATTCTTGCTTGCAATTAAGTTAGATTTTCTCAAAATCATAACCTCTTTGTTTAAGGTTTTTCATCAAATCTTCACTGGCTTCACTGACATCTTGATGTTTTCCCTTTAGTCCCAGTTCAAGCTGGTAACCGTCATCAAATAATTTTGGCAGGCTGAATGCTTTAACAGCATAACTCTGCTGCATTGTTTCCATCAAGTCAGCGATATGGCTTTCCGGTACTTCGAATAGCTTAACCGACCACTCAAGATAGTCGTCATTACTCAGGTTGGCATAATGATTTTCCAGAACCCATTGAATCATTGGTTGTGCCATTTTCGGAAAACCGGGAACAAAGTAATGATTATGAATACTGAAGCCGGGTATTTTGTTGATGGGGTTCGGTATCAGACTGGCGCCTATGGGAAACTCAACCATGCGTTTGCGTTGTTCGGTTAGCCCGCCATCGAAATTCTCTGCTATGGACTCTAGTATTTGCAGGCCTTCAGCATGAAGTTCAAGTTGAATACCAAGTGCATCAGCGACTGCATGCCGAGTGAGATCATCAGGTGTTGCACCAATGCCGCCGCAACTGAAAACCAGGTCAGTGGAGCTTAAGCTGCTGCGAAATTCATTAACCAGAAGCTCAAGCTCATCACCCAAAAATTTTACCCAGCTTAATTGCAGGCCACGGGTTTTCAGCAGTTCGGCTACGTTGGCAAGATGTTTGTCTTGTCGCTTGCCGCTCAGTAGTTCATCACCAATGACATAAAGCCCAATGCGCATTATCGCGAAAGCCTGCAATTAAACAGCTAACTAAACTGTCGAAATCAAAATTAAAAATTTATTTTGCAGGTGCCGGTGCTACAGTATTGTTGTAGCCATAACCTCGTCCATCGCCATAGCCGTAAAAATTACCATACCGACTCTGGTAGGTATTGGCATTCATGCGGGTGTCACCACGTCCACGACCTTTGAAATTCATTGAGAATTCACTTTCCATATCACCTGAGCCGGAACCATCACCTCGACCATAGCCGTCTCCATAGCCATACCCACGATTATCCCAGCGACTGTCGCCACTCCAGTTGCCATTGTCATTGTCCCAGAACTGGGCAGATGCAGTCGAGGCACCAAAGATCGAAAGTATTGTAATGCTTATAATTTTTTTCATGGGAATCTCCAGGTTCAATGACTCGTGACAGATTTAGAATAGCATAGCTATCGGCTTGAATAGTGAATAATAAAACAATCTGTAGACCACCCGAACTGCAACTCAGCTTAATTATCAGTAAACTATAAAAATCAACAATCCGGGGGTCTATTTAGTAAGATCAAGTAGACAGTAAAACGTTGCGGAAAAAACCCTTCAGAAAGTGGTTTTAAGGAATCAGGATTAAAATTCAATTTTCAAAAGCGTTGCCGGTCGACTATCGTCAAAATCATCGGGTACTCTCTGGTAGGGATCGTATCCTGAGCGAGTTTGTTGGCAACATCTATCTCAAAACCTTTTAAGCCGGTTTCAGTTTTCATCGACCAGGGGGTAAATAAAGAAACGCCTACACGGATTTTTCCAGTCTCCAGTATTTCGTCAAGTTTGTTTGCCTGAGCAGTACTGGTTAGAAATAAAAATGAACTTAGAAATAAAACGAGTGTTTTGATTGGTTTAATCATGGATGAAAATGCTACGCATTTAAAGTCAAATTTCACCTTGATTATAACCAAATGTTAAAACTGATTGATATCTGCTTATTATTTAATGACACTTAAGATATTAATTAAGTGGCCATGATATGGCAGATTTTAGGAATACAATAAGGAATACAATGATGAATTCTTCAAAAACATCCGGTTATGTATTGGGTTTGAGTATTTTCCTGGGCTTAATAGGTTTAGGTTATTTAATCGGTAATGCTGCCTTGCAGGTTAAAGGGATGGAGCGCTCGGTTACTGTAAAAGGCCTGTCCGAAAAAGAGGTTATGGCCGATACGGTTATCTGGCCTATTCAGTTTTCTGCAGCTGAAAATGACCTGACAAAACTCTATACATCACTCGAACGGCAGACAGCTCACATCATCGAGTTTTTGGAAAAAAACGGTATTGCCGGTAATGCAATATCAACTTCCCCGCCAACCTTAACCGATAAGTCAGCTCAAAACTGGGGTAATAATACAAATGCCGAATTTCGTTATACGGCGTTGCAAAATTTAAGCGTGTATTCCAATAACATTGAATCGACCAGGCAAGTGATGTCGAAGATGTCAGAGCTGGGAAAGGGCGGTATTGTGCTTACCGGCGGTAACTACCAGATGCAGCCTGAATATCTTTATACAAAACTGAATGACATCAAACCTGAAATGATTGAAGAAGCGACTAAAAAAGCGCGTCTTGTAGCTGAAAAATTTGCTGATGATTCACAAAGCAGATTAGGTATTCGCGTGGTTTCCACGGTTGAATATTACCTTTCAGACTGATCTGAAGTATCAGTCTAAAGCCCCAGTAATATGGATACCGAATATTTAAAGTCATTTTTATCGCTTTCTGAACTTAACGAATCATATTCATTATCCAAACCCACTTTTAAACCCAAATCATAGGTTTCTTCAAGGGCGAGCACCCAGTCCAGTGACGAAACATTGCGAAATTCACCACTATCACTGAAATTAGGATAAAGCTTATTATTAAAAGCCACAGACTGGTCGTTGCTGATTTTCCAGTTAACCTGTGCTTCTAGCAGGCCCTCAAGCGTGGTTTCTTCACGGATACCACCAAATGTCTGGTTAACGCCTAGGCCGGCTTTACCAATCAAACGCCAGGTATCAGTATTTATAAATTCATTACCTATACCGGCATTAACCGCAATGCGTTCATCCCAGTCCTTGAATTCATCAAAATCAATGTGACCACCGGCAAAATAAAACCTTGTCGACTTCGGCAGCAACCAGTCCCGGTTTAATGAAGCGGTCAGGCTGTGATCGGATAATACGCCCTCGGACTCATTACGGTAATACTTGGTTTCATGGGCCCAGCGGATTTTTTTATCTTCATAGTCTGCGGTAAATCCGATATTGATCTTGGAGTTTTCGGATTTACCTGCGGCACCGTCAATCGCAACAGCAAGTTGTCGTTTCCAGCCCATTAGCCAGCCTGAATGCAAGAAGCCCTTATCAGTTTCAGTTGAAGTTGCAGTATCCGCTGCTGCCAGTGTTTGTTCAGGTGAATCTGCTTTTGCAGGTGCATCAGATACGTTTTCTAAATTTAATGTGGTTACTTTATCCATCGGGATGGTAAGTTCACCCAGCACAGGGTGGTTGAGTGTCAACGTCTCATTGGTTTGAGTAATGATCACTCCCTGAAGTTGATCACCGTTATCCAGGATCACCGTATCAGCAAGTACATATAATGGCAGTAACAAAACGAGTGAAAATAAAATTTGACGGTATGAAAAAAACATGGGCATAAAATAGTTTCTGTAATAAATAAAGGGACGTAATCTAATCAAGCTAAAGGGTGAAACGAATCTGATAATGAGATTACAGCGAAATCAACATCGGTTTATTCGACTAAAGAATTATTTTAAATGACTAAAACTTGTTGGAAAACCATGCGAAATTTACTTTTTATAATTTTTGTTTTTTGGCCACTCAACTGCCTTTCTGAAAATTTTCTAGTCAGGCGTTTTCCAGTTTGCAGAGAGGCTGATACGAATCGAAATCCATCAGATGGTTTTCGACAGGTTTATTACAGGCAGGTTCCTGGAGAAGCTGGTTGGCAACTTGTGATCGAGAAAATCAGTGAAGGTGGTCTTTAGCTATATTTGTAGAGCCAATATAAGCGAGCCGATGAATCTGGGTCGTATCCAGACCATTGAACAGCATGGCGTAACCCTGAATGTATCGATTCCGGCTGATGACGATGCCGCCAGATATTTCGGCATCGAACTTGCCGGGTTCAATATTCAGCCAATCTGGGTCCGAATCGAAAATAACAGTGATGTGGATACTGGTTGCTGCCCAATGCGATTGATCCCGATTATTACTCTGCGGATGAAGTAGCCATCCTGACCGGGAAGCACATTAGCGATGATAAACTGCCTCTGAACAGGGAAAAATTCCGTAGCAATGCGCTACCGTTTTATTCAGCTGCTGGCAGTGTCACCGAAGGATATATTTATGCGACGCATGCCCGGGGGGGTCGGCTGGTAGATGTTCGCATGAAGGCGAGATCAAAAAGTATCAGGGTACGATTTGCCGTACTGTTACCCACAGAAGGTTTTGATTACGAATTTTCCGATCTGCACAAACGTTATGCGGAAATGGAGACATTACCCGATCTTACAGTAAGTCAATTGCGTCAGCGTCTTAATAAAGAACCCTGCTGTACTACCAACCAGGATGGTTCCGGCAACGGTGACCCTCTCAATGTTGTTTTGATCGGCAGTGCCGAGGATGTTATTGCCGCGCTCAGCTCCAGTGGTTGGACGTTTACCGAGTCGATTACGATAGACAGTATAATGCGCATGGTCGGTGCGGCTATCGAAGAGAAGGCCTTTCCATCGGCACCGGTCAGTGCGCTCTATGCTTACGGGCGTAAGCAGGATATAGCCTTGCAGCGTGGGCGCTCAACCATTTCACAGCGTAACCATATGCGATTGTGGCTGGCACCTTATCGCTGTGAAGGACAGCCGGTCTGGGTTGGTCAGGTAAGTCGCGATATCGGTGTTAAATTAACCAGCAAATCATCGACACTGACAACGCATGTAATCGATCCGGTTGTTGATGAATCCAGAGAATATCTTCTTGACAGTCTCTTGCACCGTAATGCTGTCAGCCGGTTTGCATTTGTCAAGGGTGTGGGCGAGGCCAGCCATGACAGCCCCAGGGTAAATCTGATGGATGATCCTTATTTTACTGATGGCTACCGGCTTGTTGCCTGGATTTCACGCAAGCCTGTTTCACTGGCTGACGCTATTGACCTTAACTGGAATGACTCCGCAGACCCAGTTCGACAAATGTCTGGCAAATTCAATCATCCGAAAATTGAGGCTTATTGATTTAATTGACGCTCAGTGCCAAATAAATGGCGAAAAAGGCCAAAACCTCGAGTACAAGTTCAAGTAAAATTTAGCCATTGATATTGGTTGAATAAAAACAGGGGAAATTAATGACAAAATTTTTTAATCCGTATTACGTTGCTGGGTTGGTTGGCCTTTGGCTTGTTTTAGCCGTTTCAGTTCTACAGGCTGAAAGCCGTTTGAAGGATACCCGCTGGCAGTTTGTCGAGTTTCAGTCGATGGATGATTCCCAGGGTATTATCAAACCGGCTGATCCTGCCGATTACACCATGCAACTCAATGATGACGGTTCTGTAAACATGCA
>JARRJW010000044.1:0-8340 GCA_037388785.1 Gammaproteobacteria bacterium | reverse complement strand
TGATGTTGCCTGAACAGACATTAATAAGTAAGCCGTCGTCGAGAGACATTTTGACCAGCTCACTGCAGTCGCACTCCAGTTCAACGGCAATAAGAAGACCGAGGTTACGGATTTCCCTGATGGCTGATTCTTCACCAATTTCCTGTCTAAAAGATGAAGTAATGCGTTTGCCAAGTTGGTCAGCCCGGTCTGTCAGTGCATGCTTTTGCAGTTCATTGAGAACAGCCAGACCGGCTGCACAGGCCAATGGATTACCACCAAAGGTTGAGCCATGATTACCCGGAGCAAACAGTGAAGCAGCTTCGCCATGGGCCAGGCAAGCACCAATAGGCATACCATTACCCAGGCCTTTGGCCAGTGTCATGATGTCAGGTTTAATACCTTCATGCTGGAAGGCGAACATTTTGCCGCTGCGTCCCATGCCAGTCTGGATTTCATCGAGAATTAACAGCCAGCCATTTTTGTCACAAAGCTCTCGTACCGCTTTCAGGTAACCTTTGGGTGGAATCCGAATGCCTGACTCACCCTGAACGGGTTCCATCATAACCGCAACAATATCCTTGTTCTTGGTGCCATGCTGAAGTGCCTCAATATCGCCGAAAGGAAACCTGGCAAAGCCGCTGACCAAAGGTTCGAAACCAGCATGAACCTTGCGGTTACCGGTGGCGGACAGAGTAGCCAGTGTACGACCATGAAAACTGTTTTCCATGACAGCGATAGTCGGCTTCTCAATACCTTTTTTGTGGCCGTACAGCCTTGCAAGTTTAATGGCGGCTTCATTGGCTTCAGCACCGGAGTTGGCAAAAAATACATTATCCATTCCGGAAAGGCTGCACAGTTTGTCACCAAGCAAACTTTGATTGGCGATTCCATAGAGGTTGGATGTGTGTACAAGAGTTGCAGCCTGATCAGAAATAGCCCTGGCAATGGCCGGATTGGCATGTCCCAGGCCACATACGGCAATACCGCTCAAGGCATCGAGATATTTGTTGTCATTTTCATCCCACAGCCAACTTCCTTCACCCCTGGTAAAAGTGACGGGCAATCTTGCGTAGGTTGTCATCAAGTGATCAGACATGGTTTTTCAAGTTTCCTAAAAAAGAAAAAGGCAGTGTCTGTGAAGACTTCTGCCCAGAAATTCATTTCCGTTTTTTTAGGATGCTTTTTGCACCTAAAACGAGATCCTAGCGAGAGATGACGAGGATTTCAAATATTTTTAATGTGTTTTTGCTGTTTGTGGCACAACAATGGCACCTTTTCAGGGCTTTCAATCGAAATTAAAGTCGATTGAAAGCCTGACAGGTTAACCAAGCCAATACTGAGATTTAACCCATATTGGAGGCGACAAAATCCCAGTTGATGATTTTCCAGAACTCCTCCAGGTATTTAGGACGCGCATTACGGAAATCGATGTAGTAGGCATGTTCCCAGACATCGACGGTCAGCAGTGCTTTTTTGCCCGCGGTCATTGGCGTGCCAGCATTGGAAGTGTTGTAGATTTCCAGGCTGCCATCTTCATTTTGAACCAGCCAGGTCCAACCGGAACCGAAGTTGGTGGCACCTGATTTGGAGAATGCAGCTTTGAATTCATCAAAAGAACCAAAAGTGCTGTTGATTGCGTCAGCCAGTGCACCGGTAGGGGCATTGTCATCAGAAGGGCTGCGCAGGCAGTTCCAGTAAAAGGTATGGTTCCAGATTTGTGCAGCGTTATTGAAAACACCGCCTTCAGATTTCATGATGATATCTTCCAGAGACATGTTTTCAAATTCTGTACCTGGAATCAGGTTGTTCAGATTGGTGACATAGGTGTTGTGATGCTTGCCATGGTGAAAGTCCAGGGTTTCACTTGAGATTACTGGTTCCAGTGCGTTTTTATCATATGGTAAAGCTGGCAGTTCATGAGCCATGTTATTACTCCTCGTTAAGATAATAATTATTCAAAGAAAGGTGAAAAGTTCACAATAACCTAGTGTTATGGAGGGTTATACTAGCGTTGCAATTTTTTTCTTACAATACCGGAAATAGTAAGGGAGTTTTCACCTTCATGGAAGTGCCATTTAACCGGGCTGGCTAAAAGCCTCAGAAAACTAATTTTAATGACGCCGTGAATGCATCCCTGTAGGCTTGGCCTCTGCAGCCATGCCTCGGACAAATTAAAATCAGTTTAACTGAGACATTAAATCGTAGAAAATAATTACCTAGATGAACCCCATAGAACTCAACCTTTTCTCAAGCAGGCTGGAATCCATCTGTGAACAGATGGGTGAAGTGCTTAGAAATGCGGCATTTTCACCCAATATTCGTGATCGCCTGGATTTTTCCTGTGCAGTGTTTGACTATCAGGGTGAGCTCAGTGCCCAGGCAGCTCATATTCCAGTTCATTTAGGCAGCATGGCATTTGCCATGTCTTCGGTGATTGAGAAGGTGGAGTGGTCAGAGGGTGACCAGGTGATTTTCAATGACCCTTTCCTCGGCGGGACGCATTTACCCGATGTCACCATGGTGGCGCCTGTGTTTGTTGAGGGGGAATTGACCGCTTTTGTGGTTAATCGGGCGCATCATGCTGACATAGGTTCAGATTCACCCGGTTCGATGCCGGTATCTACCTCGCTGGAGTTGGAAGGGCTTGTTATTTCTCCGCAGCATTTCTACAAGGCCAATCAACCCAACCGTGAGTTGCAGGAAAAACTTGCCGGCAGGCTTACTGGTGATGATACTGCAGGGGATTTTGCGGCACAGTTCAGTGCCAACCGCTTTGGTGTTTCAGCCTTATCGGCTTTAATCGAGAATATGTCGAGGCAAATGTTCTTGGAAGGTTTGCAGGCTTTGAATGAATATGCAGCGATGTTGTCAAGACAAAGTCTGGAAAAGATTCCAGACGGAAGCTATGAATTTGAAGATTTAATGGATGATGATGGCCAGGCAAACCAGGCTATCAAAATATTTTTAAAATTGGATATCTGCAATGCCGAGGTAGTGGCTGACTTTAGCGGTACCGCTGACCAGGTTCCCGGTAATATCAATTGCCCATTGTCGGTAGCGGCTGCAGCAGTTTTCTATGTTTTTCGTTGCCTGATGCCAGCCCAGACTCCAGCCTGTGCCGGTGCATTTCAGACTATTAAAATCGCAGCACCTGAGGGAAGTCTGGTCAATGCCCGCTTTCCTGCAGCTGTGGCCGCGGGCAATGTAGAGACCAGTACGCGCATTGTCGACGTTACCCTGGGTGCGCTTGCCAAGGCAATACCTGACAAGGTTCCGGCTGCCAGCCATGGCAGCATGAACAATGTTGCCATGGGGCAGTCGGGCGCTTCGGGCTGGAATTATTATGAAACTATCGGTGGTGGTATGGGTGCACACCACCTGAGTGACGGATTGTCTGCTGTACAGACACATATGACCAATACGCTGAATACACCTGTCGAGGTGCGTGAGCTCAAGTATCCACTAAGGATCATGCAATATGCCATCAGAAAAAATTCGGGTGGTACAGGTACCCATAATGGCGGTAATGGCATTGTGCGTGCCTATCAGTTTACCCAGTCGGCCCAGATGGCCGTTTTAACAGAGCGCCGGCATTTTGCACCATGGGGTTTTGCCGGTGGTCAAGATGGTCATGTCGGAGAGAATCTTTTAAACGGGAAATTGATGCCGGCAAAATTTCAGTGCCAGGTACAATCTGGTGATCTGTTGGAAATAAGGACACCCGGCGGGGGAGGCTTCGGTCAATAATGTGTGGAATCTGTGGTGAATTCTGTTTTGGTCAGAGGGCACCTGATCGTGAACTGATTCAGGCGATGACTGACAAACTCGTCAGGCGAGGGCCCGATGATCAAGGTGTTTTCATCAAAGATCATGTGGGTCTGGGTCATCGGCGCTTGTCTGTTATCGATTTATCCAGTCATTCACATCAACCCATGGTTGATGAGCAGCTAAACCTGGTGTTGGTATTCAATGGTGCTATTTACAACTATCGGGAATTGAAAAAAACGCTGCAGGACAAAGGCTATGAATTTTTTTCCGATGGTGATTCTGAGGTCATCTTAAAAGCTTATGCTGAATGGGGCGAGGACTGTCCCGGTTATTTACATGGCATGTTTGCTTTTGTTATTTGGGACCAGCGTATTAACCGGTTTTTTATGGCGCGGGATCGTTTCGGTATCAAGCCGCTTTACTGGTCTCAAAATGCCCGTTCCTTTATGTTTGCATCAACCCCCCAGGCACTGCTTGCTTCAAGTGAAATTGACAGCAGTATTGATCCGGCCGGCCTGCATTTTCAATACACTCTGCATGCCGTTATACCAGCACCAAGAACCATTTTAAACGGTATCAGAAAACTGGAGCCCGGTTGCTATGCATGGGTTGATGAAAAGGGTAAGTCAGAGTCAAAGGCTTACTGGAAGTTAACAGCGCAAAGACCTGAAACCCCGCTTTCTGAAGATGAATGGGTTGAAGCTGTCCATGATCAGCTGCAGCAGGCTGTCAGAAAACGCAACGACGTCGCCGATGTGCCCGTCGGCGTATTGTTATCTGGGGGGCTTGATTCCTCTCTGTTGGTTGCATTGCTGGCTGAACTGGGTTTGAAAGAGGTTCATACCTTTAGTGTCGGCTTTGAAGACCAGCCTGAAGAGAAGGGTAGTGAGTTTGAATATTCAGATCTGGTGGTGGACAGATATCAAACCCAGCACCATAAATTTCTGGTTCCCAATTCACATGTGCTTGAGCGCATGCCAGAAGCTGTTGATGCCATGTCTGAACCGATGTTTGGTCAGGATGCGGTCGCTTTTTATCTGCTCTCTGAAAAAGTTTCCAGAGAAGTCAAAGTGGTTCAGTCTGGTCAGGGTGCCGACGAGGTGTTTGGTGGTTATTTCTGGTATCAGCGAATGATGGATGAGACCACCGGCAGTCGCCTGGAGCGGTTCAGAAAACATTATTTTGATCGTGATCATGATGAATTTCTCCACATGGCTGGAGCAGGCTTCCAGGTCAATGATGTTACCGGTGAATACATAGCCGAGAGGCTTGAAGAAGAAGGGGCCGATGAGTTTATTGATGCTGTGCTACGCTTGGACACGACCACTTTAATCGTCGATGACCCGGTCAAGCGTGTCGATAACATGACGATGGCCTGGGGGCTGGAAGCCAGAGTGCCTTTTCTCGACCATCAGCTGGTGGAAGTTGCTGCCCAATGCCCACCGGAAATTAAATTCAAAACACCGGGTAAGCATCTTCTAAAACGCATCGCACGTGGCATTGTGCCTGATGAGGTAATAGACAGGCCCAAAGGTTATTTCCCGATGCCGGCACTAAAGTACGTGCGGGGCGAATTTCTGGATTTCATGAAGGATATTCTCAATTCCTCCGCCAGCCGTGAACGTGGTCTTTTTAATCGCGATTACATCGACCGTATTTTGTCAGCGCCGGAGATGCACCATACCCGGATACAGGGAAGCAAGCTCTGGCACATGGCGCTTCTGGAGTTCTGGCTGCAACGAAATGTTGATTAATTTCCTATATCCCGGTCCAAAGTGAAATTTCAGATCTTGAATAAAATCACAAACTGAACAGGGTTGCATTTTCAGCCAGACACCCCATCATATGCAGAATTTCGAAATTCAGAGGATAAGCAAATGGATGTAATAGAAAGAATTGATCAACAAGTTAAAGGCAACCCGGTAGTAATCTATATGAAGGGTACACCTCAGTTTCCACAGTGTGGTTTCTCTTCACGTGCTGCTGCTGCGTTGCAGGATTGTGGCGAGAAGTTTGCCTATGTGAACGTGCTGGCTGACCCTGAAATTTTCGAAAATCTTCCCCGCTACGCAGACTGGCCGACCTTTCCACAAATCTACATCAACGGTGAACTGGTTGGTGGCTGTGACATTACCCTGGAAATGCATGCCAGTGGTGATCTGAAAAAAATGGTGCAGGAAGCGGCAAAAAACTGGCCAGAGGATTCTGAGTAACTACTCCAGAGCAAGCTTGTTCTGGTTGACAATGGTGCAAAACAGACGCGCTGTCTGCTCCGCATCATACACAGCTGAATGAGCTTCCTTGCTATCCCATTGCAGTCCGGCAATTTCTGCAGCCTTGGCAAGTACTGTCTGTCCATAAGCGAGTGCGGATAATGAAACCGTGTCGAGTGTGCTGAATGGATGAAATGGATTGCGTTTTAACTGGCATCTTTCAACAGCTGCATTTAAAAAGCCCAGATCAAAAAAAGCATTGTGACCCACAAGAATAGCGCGATTGCATCCTGACTGTTTTACTGCATGACGAATGGGTCCAAACAGATGTTTTAACGCATCCTTCTCCTTTATTGCGCCCCTGAAAGGGTGGTAAGGATCAATACCATTGAAGGCTATTGCCTTGGGATCGATGTTGGCGCCTTCAAACGGCTCTACATGTGCGTGAACAGTTTGTTTCAGGTAAAAGTCCTGATCCTCGTTCATATCAAGAATGACTGCAGCAATTTCCAGGATGGCATCGGTTTCATCATTAAAGCCGGCGGTTTCAATATCGATAACCACAGGAAAAAATCCACGGAAGCGTTTCGCAATTAACGGGTTATAGATATTTTCTTCGTCCATTCGCTTAGGATAAAGTAACTGTCTTGTGATTACGAACCCGGTTTCATACTTATGCTGGTAAAACTCAAATCTCTATACAGAATTTGCGGGTTATTTATTTTCCTTGCCGCTTTTTCGTTTGCCCATTCGCAGTCTTTTGAAAAGGGCCTGTTGTACAAGCTAGAAAAAGACGGATTCAACGAAAGTTATATTTTTGGCACGATACACTCGGGTGATCCCAGGGTATTGGACTTGTCCAATCATGTGCGCAGAAGCTTGCTTAAATCAGACCAGTTCATCATGGAAATCAAGTTTGAGCCAGCAGCAATGATGCAGTCCATGAGTGGTATGTGGCTTTTGGATGGGCGCAAGTTACCAGATGTAATCGGTCAAGAGCTTTACGATAAGGTTATAGAAACCGGTGCCGGTCTCGGCATGCCTGAGCAGGCGTTCGAAGTCATGAAGCCCTGGGTGGTGATGATGCTGTTTAGTTTGCCGCCGGGTAATTATGAGCAGATTCTGGATATTGAGTTGATGAAACTGGCAGCACGAAATGGTATGAGTGTCAGAGGTCTGGAAACCGTGCAGGAACAATTCGATGTGATTGATAAAATGTCCGAGGCGGACCAGGTTGTCCTATTGCAGGAAACCCTAAAGAATTTTCCACAATTGTCGCAACAGTTTGAAAGCCTGTTTCAAGCGTATCTTGCCAGGGATCTGGCGAGGTTGACTGAATTGTCAAAAGAGCAGATGACTGATCCCGGTAATGGGGCAGTCGACCGACTGATGGAAAGGATGTTGAATGATCGTAATAGCAAAATGTTCAATCGTCTTCTACCTTTGATCAAACAGGAAAATAGTTTTATCGCAGTGGGTGCATTGCACCTCCCTGGAGAGACCGGCTTATTAAACCAGTTTCTCAGGGAAGGTTTCTCAGTTTCAGTGGTTGAATAATGCTTGCATTTATTCAGTCAGGCTGATGCAATATAAAAAAATTTAAATATAAATTGAATCAATATCAGGAAGATGAATACTATCACTGCGTCCCGAACGAGTTGGTTGAAAACGTTTTTAATAATGATGCTCACGACAGTTTTTCTGGGTGGCTGTGCCACTGTCAGTGAAGAATACCGTGATCCCCGAGATCCTTATGAAAGTTTCAACCGTGCCATGTACAAATTTAATGATGGTCTGGACAAGGTTGTTTTGAAACCTCTTGGTAAGGGTTATAAGGCAATTACGCCGGCACCGGTTGATCGTGGTATCACCAACTTTTTCTCTAATCTTAATGATGTTGTCTCTGCAGTGAATAACCTGTTGCAGTTTAAACTGACCCGGGCAGCTTCTGATGTTGGTCGTGTGCTGGTCAATACCACATTGGGTATTTTGGGTTTCATGGATGTCGCCAGTAATATGAACCTGCCTAAATATGGCGAAGATTTCGGTCAAACTCTGGGTGCATGGGGTATCGATCCAGGGCCGTATATCGTTTTGCCAATTTTCGGACCAAGTAGCGGACGAGATGCGATTGGTGTCGTGGTTGACTGGTACGCAGATCCTGTTCTCTATTTAGAACCTGACCACCACCGTTACTGGACCAGGGCGCTCAGGGCAGTTGACAGAAGAGCTGACCTGCTGGGGGCTTCCAATGTCCTGGAGCAGGCTGCCCTGGATCCTTACGAATTCATGCGTGATGCTTATCTGCAGAAACGTGAAAATGATGTCTACGATGGAAATCCTCCGTTAGAGGATTACTGAAATTAGTACATTTCCC
>JARRJW010000043.1:0-10159 GCA_037388785.1 Gammaproteobacteria bacterium | reverse complement strand
GTTAATGGCTTTTGCCGGTGGTGACGATTAATTAATCTGGTTAGTTTAATTTGAACCTGAAACCCCGTTTATACGGGGTTTCTTCTTTCTGGTATAAATAAATGGATTGGATGAGTATTTTAGCCGCTGTTGCCGGGGTAATGATGTTGTTTTTTCTCTGGCCAGCCTACAAACACTGGTCAGAAAACAGCCCAAAAGCGCAATCCGGCGATTGGCAGGCCGTATTCTTAGCCATTGGTGGGGTTGTTTTATTGGTCTTGCTGCTGATCATGGCAGTTAGATAGCTATCAATTTACAGAATTTCTTGCGGAAAACGCTGTAACTACTTCCCTGTACGCCTGGCTTCGGCATACCTGACACTAATGACGTCTTAAAAAACATTAGAGCCTATCGAAGCTGATAAGCAAAATTAGATTTTCTCAATGTCACCCATATAAGGCCTGAGAACCTCAGGTATTGTAATATTCTCGGGTTTTCCCGTTTCCGGATTTCGCCATCTTGCCTGTGCCCGACGAGCCTGGAAATCTTCAAAGTTGGAGCACGAAGAAATTTCCCGGTAGGTTCCCTGCCCTGGTAGCCAGACTTCCAGGTCATAGGTTTTAGCGGATGAAAAACCCATATCGCCGGCGCAAAGAGACATCACACGATAAGGCAATCCAAGCTTTTGCAGGATTTTTTCAGCATGGCCGGTAAGTTCTTCAAGCACATCGTAGGAATCCGCCGGTCTTACAGCCTGAACCAGTTCGACTTTCTCAAACTGGTGTTGACGGATCATGCCACGCGTATCCTTTCCGTAGCTGCCAGCTTCACTTCGAAAACAGGGTGTATGTGCCACCCATTTTCTCGGCATGTATTCATCATCCACTATGACATCGCGTACCAGGTTGGTTAGCGGTACTTCAGCGGTGGGAATAAGGTAATAATTTGAATCCCCTTTCAGAGCAAAAAGGTCTTCCTCAAATTTTGGCAGTTGGCCTGTTCCAAATAAAGAGTCCCTGTTAACCATAAAAGGCACATAGGTCTCGCTGTAGCCATGTTCCTGCGTATGGGTATCCAGCATGAACTGTTCCAGTGCACGTTGCATTCTGGCCAATGGACCTGATAAAACGACGAACCTGGAACCGGTAAGTTTGGCGGCGACTTCAAAATCCATAAGCCCTTTTGCAGAGCCCAGGTCAAAATGTTCTTTCGGCTCAAAATCCAATTCAGCCGGTGTTCCCCAGCGGCGTAACTCAACGTTATCCGTTTCAGAATTGCCGTCAGGTACAGAATCATCAGGTATGTTGGGTATTCCGAAGAGAATTTCCTCTAACCGGGATTGAATCTTATTCAATTCTGATTCAGCCGTTTTAAGTTTTTCACCGAGCGATGCCACTTCGTCAAGTAATGGCTGAATATCTTCTCCCTTGGCTTTAGCCTGGCCAATGCCTTTAGAGCGGGTATTACGTTCATTCTGCAGGTTCTGGGTTTCAACCTGGATGGCTTTTCTCTGTTCTTCAAGTTTATTGAAGGCTTCTACATCAAGCTCATAACCACGACGTTTTAATTTGGATGCAACAGAATCGATATCTGCGCGCAGAAGTTTAGGATCTAGCATGAGGTACTCGGGGTAAAGATTAAATATCGGTATTAGCTGACCAGTAAATGTAATGGCCGGGTTTTAGTGTCTGCTTTAGAGTGTTTAACACAGGCTGTATTTTGTAAACGTTTAATCAACTGTTCCATCTGTTTCTGGCCTTCCGTAAGGTATACCCGAACAACTGTCACAGCTTTGACTTTTTCAGACATTTAAATAAACCTCGCAACAATAATACCAAACCAGGTGGCCAGCAGGCACAGTGCAACACTGGCTACGATATTAACAGCTGCCTTGAGTAATTGAGCCTGTTCAATCAGGGACAGTGTTTCCATGGAAAAGGTGGAAAATGTAGTAAATGACCCCAAAAAACCAATCAGCAAAATGGCGCGAAATTCCGGTGAAAGACTTAATCGCTCTATCAACATGACATAAAGCAGGCCCATTAACAGCGACCCAATAACATTTACGGCCAGGGTGCCATAGGGAAAACTTCTGCCCATCATGGCGTAGACACCGGTTGAAACCCCGAATCGGGCAACGGCACCCATTGCTCCTCCAGCGGCTATAGCGATTAGTTGATTCACTCTATTTCCAATCTATTGGATAAAAAAACAAGCATTTTGTAGATGCTGTCACAGCGCCTTCAAAAAAGTTCATGGATTGTTTCGGGTAGTTTATTGTTTTCCGGCCTTTTCATCCAGTGATCGTAAATACGCAAGCTTTTCGGCGATCTTGATTTCCAGACCCCGATCAACAGGATGATAGTATTGTTTCTCTCCCATTTCATCCGGGAAATAAGTTTCCCCGGCAGCATAAGCCTCCGGTTCATCATGTGCATAGCGGTAATCATGCCCATAGCCAAGTTCCTTCATCAGGCGGGTTGGCGCATTGCGTAAATGAACCGGCACATCCAAGCTGCCGTTTTCCCTGGCATCTTTCATCGCAGACTTAAACGCGGCATAAACAGCATTACTTTTGGGAGCACTGGCCAGGTAGACAACTGCCTGCGCGATTGCCAGTTCCCCTTCCGGGCTACCCAAACGTTCCTGAACCTGCCAGGCGTTCAGGGCTATTTCAAGTGCCCTGGGATCAGCATTGCCAATGTCTTCAGAGGCCATACGCATAACCCTTCTCGCGATATAGAGCGGGTCGCAGCCTCCATCAAGCATTCGACAAAGCCAGTATAAAGATGCATCGGGTGACGAACCACGAACCGATTTATGCAGGGCAGATATCTGTTCATAAAATAAATCACCACCATGATCAAAACGCCGATGGTTGCCGGTTATAATTTCTTTTACAACTTCTTGGGAAATATTTCCCTGATCGGCCAGGTCAGCAGCAATTTCCAACAGACTTAATGCACGGCGCGCATCACCATCTGCTGATTGTGCAAGCAGCATCAGCGTATCCTGATCAACTTGGAGGTTTTTATCACCCAGGCCGTTTTCTGTATCCGATAGCGCTCTTTGAATAATATTGAAAAGGTCATCCTGAGTTAACGATTTAAGGGTGTAGACCCGAGAGCGTGACAGTAAAGCGTTATTCAGTTCAAATGAAGGGTTTTCGGTAGTCGCTCCAATGAAGACAAAAGTACCGTCTTCAACGTGAGGTAAAAAAGCATCCTGCTGTGATTTATTGAAACGATGAACTTCATCGATGAATAAAATGGTGCGTTTGCCCTGCTCTGACTTGATACGTCGTGCTGTAGTCACGGCCTCGCGAATATCTTTGACACCACTGAGTACCGCAGAAAGACTGTGAAAATAGGCACCTGAATGATTCGCGATTAACTTCGCCAGCGTGGTTTTGCCAGTGCCGGGAGGTCCCCAGAAAATCATCGAGTGCAAATGATCACCGATGATGGCTTCGCGCAGTGGTTTGTTATCACCAATCATATGTGCCTGACCAAAAAAATGATCCAGCGTTTCTGGACGCATGCGATCAGCCAGTGGCTGAAAATTATTATTAGCTGACAGGTCGAAAAGATCGTCGATCTGATTTGTCGGCATTAAAAATCACCGAATTCGTCAAATCCCTGTCGACGTTGAAACTTGAAAAAGTCTTGATCGAGCTCAGGGTTTTGTTGAATATCATAGAACTGGAAGCGGGTGATCTGGCCAAACTTATCAGAGATTTCCATTCTCCGGATATCATCACTTAAAAATGCGATCAGGATTCGGGTGAACTGGCTTTCTTCATCTCTAGGCAATAATTCCACCCAGTCCATGCCCTGGCTTTCACCTATGTCTATAACCTCAAACCGTTCGTTAAGATCACCCTGCTCTACCAGGATACTGGCTGGCGTGCCCTTTAGCGCTCTTTCCTGGGAAACGTAAGTAATCTGATCCAGGTCGGTGTCAACAACATAAACGGTATCACCATCAGCCAGAATCTGTTTTTCATAGGGCTCGGTATAATCCCAGCGAAACTTGCCCGGCCTGGATAGATACAGCATACCCTGAAACCGTCCGGCATCGCCTGAATCCATATCCAGAATAGATTGTTCAAACTTAGCGGCAACAACATCAATATTATTGAGAAAGTTCTGTAACTTTTGCGGCCCCTGTCCGCCATAAGCAGCAGATATGCAGAGAAGAAAAACAACTAAATACTTCATTAATTTTCCGGTGGTGGTGGTGCCAATACCTCTCGGTTGCCATTGGTTTCTGGTGGCGTAACGATGCCGATACGTTCCATTTCCTCAATCATGCGGGCTGCACGGTTATAACCAATTTTGAGACGTCTTTGCACCCCTGAAATGGATGCCCTGCGGGTTTCCGTGACGATCCTGACGGCTTCATCGAAAAGCGGATCAGCATCTTCAGTATCTGCGCCGGAGGCTTCAGGAGATAGACCGGGAATGGCTTCAGAAGGTTCCTGGACAATTTCTTCAATGTAATTGGGTGTGCCCATTTTCTTGAGGGCTTCGACCACACGATGGACTTCATCATCGCTGACAAAGGCGCCATGCACCCGCCTGAGAGTGTTTTTGCCATTTTCAAGATAAAGGCTGTCACCCTTACCCAGGAGTTGCTCGGCTCCCATCTGGTCGAGAATAATTCTTGAGTTGGTTTTGCCTGATACCTGGAAAGCCAGCCGTGTGGGTACGTTAGACTTGATTAAACCGGTTATGACATTGGTATCGGGTCGCTGCGTTGCCAACAACAGGTGAATTCTGGCGGCACGGGCTTTTGCAGCAAGCCTGGCGATAAGTTCTTCCACTTTCTTGCCAACTGTGGCCATCATGTCAGCAAATTCATCGACGATGACGACGATATATGGAATTGGCTGAAGATCTGGTGCTTCGGGCAGTTCATCACCCTCACCGTAGAGCAGCGGATCTGGTTTGAAAAACGGATCCTTGATCGGTTCACCCTTGTTCTTGGCTTCCTCTATTTTTTTATTAAAGCCAGAAATATTCCTGACACCCAGTGCTCCCATAAGCTTGTAGCGGCGCTCCATTTCCATGACGCACCAGCGCAGCGCATTGACGGCTTCTTTCATGTCTGTAACGACGGGAGTCAATAGATGAGGAATATCCTGATAAACAGAAAGTTCGACAACCTTCGGGTCAACCATGATAAGACGTACTTCATCAGGTCGGGATTTAAACAGCAGACTTAAAATGATGGTATTGATGGATACCGATTTACCCGAACCTGTTGTGCCGGCAATCAGTCCATGTGGCATTTTTTCCAGGTTGGTAATCACCGGTTGGCCACCAATATCCTTGCCCAGGGCAATGGTTAAAGGGGACCTGGATTTGTCATATTCATGGGAGCGCAATACTTCACTGAGGAAAACGGTTTCCCTGATTTCATTGGGTATTTCAATACCAATAACCGGTTTACCCGGGATGGCTTCAACGACGCGAACACTGATGGTCGACAGTGCCCTGGCAAGGTCATTGGCAATACCTGATACCTTGCTGGCCTTAGTACCGGGAGCCAGTTGTAGTTCGTAAAGCGTGACAACCGGACCGGGACTGACCGATTCAACCTGTGCGGTTATGTCGAAATCAGCGAGCTTTAATTCCAGCAATTGTGACATTGCCTTGAGTGATTCCTCGGAATGCTCAATGGTCGTGCCGGAAGGAGGATCAAGCAGGGATAAAGGTGGTAATTCGGCGTTGGGTTCAGGCTCAAACAGCGGTACCTGTTTTTCCTTTTCAACACGAATACTCTGTTCTACCTTGACTGATTTGGGTTCTATCTTGGGTGGCTTGCGTTTTTTCTTTTTCTCAACGCTCTGGCGAACTGTTTCTGAACGTTGTTTGCGTGCCATGCGGGCATCGCGGTATTCATCGAATCGGTTAAGTAAAACCTGTGATTTGTCAGCCAGCCATAAAACCCATTCACCAATCTTGTCCATCACGGTAAACCAGGAAATGCCAGTAAAAAGTGTCCAGCTGCCGAGAAAGATAGCTAGCAATAACAGACTGCTGCCGGCAGCACTGAAAGCGTCAATTAAGACTGATTGCAATGCTTTTCCGAGTATGCCACCTGCTCCTTCGGGAAAATGATTGCCGATGGCTTTAATGTGCATGGCAGCAAGGCTGCTGCCAGCTGCAACAGTCAGTAGAAAACCAGACCAGCGCAGACCAACCAACCAGTAATTAATAGAGTCATCTGCATTGCGTTCTTTGAAAATCAACCAGGCACTCCAGATGATCATTATCGGGAACAGGTAGGCCAGAAAACCGAAAACACCGAGAAAAACACTGGATAACCAGGCACCTGTAACACCACCGAGGTTTTCAGGGGTGCTTCTCTGGCCAATGTATGACCATCCAGGATCCTGGCTTGAATAGGTAAAAAGCGACATGAGGAAATAAATCCCGATGGCCGTTATCATCCAAAAGGCCAGTTCCCTTAGTCGGCTGTGAGCATGTAATTGAGTTCCAGACACGTGCGCTTTGTAATAAGAAAAAAGATTAATTAATAAATGTAACTATCTATTTTATTTAGATTTTCTGAGTCTAACCCAGAATCAGGATTTTAAACAATAAACTTTTTAAATAGTATCATGTGAGCGACATTAATGCAGGATGGACAATTTTGCCATCGCGGATGTTAATTCCAGCAGTGAGTGCCTCTGAATTTTCAATTTGATCATCAGCAAGTTTTTCCACATATGGCAAAATAGCAGCAGAAAGCGCCTGGGTTGAAGTTCTGGGCACTGCACCGGGCATGTTGGTTACAGCAAAATGCGTGATGTCATTAACCCGGTATGTTGGTTTCTTATAGGTAGTCGGATGGGTTGTCTCAATGCATCCTCCCTGGTCTACTGCAATATCAATCACGACACTGCCTGGCTGCATCGACTGGATCATCTCTTTTGAAATTAACACTGGCGCCCTCGCACCTGCCACTAACACGGCGCCAATAAGCAGATCGGCTCTGGAAACAGCTTGCTGTAACTGTCGAAGATTGGGTTTCAGTCCGGTGACATTGGCATAGCGCTGCTGTAACGTTGTCAGTTTATGACTGTCCAGGTCAAAAACCTTGACGTTTGCACCCAGTGAAGCAACGACATCTATAGCGGCAGCGCCCGCATTGCCTGCACCCAGAACGACTACATTACCGCGCTCGGTCGTTGGAATACCACCAAGTAAAATCCCCTTGCCCTGCTGAGTTTCGTGTAACAGGGTTGCCCCAATCTGCCCAGCCAGGCGACCGGCGATGACACTCATGGGTAAAAGCAGGGGTAATTGACCCTGGGATGTCTGAACCGTTTCAAAAGCGACAGCGGTCAATCCTATTGTCTGCAATTTTGCCATTAGTGCGGTTTCTGCAGCCAGATGAAGGAAACAGAATAGTAAATGTTGTTTTTTCAGTAATTTGAGGTCGCCATCCACAGGTTCCTTGACTTTTACAATCAACTTGCCGGTAGCATAAACCTCTGTGGCATTATCGAGGACATTGCACCCTGCCAGCTGGTAATCGGTATTGGAATAGCCTGATAATAGTCCGGCATCTTTTTCTATGCAGACCTCATGGCCTGCTTCAACCAACTGATGACAGGCATCTGGCGTTAAACTCACACGTCCTTCCAGGGGTTTTATTTCTTTTGGAATACCGATATTCATTTGTTCCGTTCCTGCACAATGGATTAGAATTGCTAAATAAGTTTAAGAAAAACCTATCTGCTCAGTCACGCTAAATTATATAAGTTTCATAATTAAATCAGGTTACATCTGATTTTAGCCAGAACCGTGCAGATTTTTTCATTTCAGTAAGATCATGAAATTTATTTTGGAGAATTTTCCATGAGCGAAACCAGACATGTTCGTTTACTAATACTCGGTTCCGGCCCTGCTGGCTATACTGCAGCAGTTTATGCTGCAAGAGCCAATCTCAATCCTGTACTCATCACCGGCATGGAGCAAGGTGGTCAGTTAACCACGACAACCGATGTTGATAACTGGCCCGGCGACAATGATGGTGTGCAAGGGCCAGAATTAATGGACAGAATGCTTAAGCATGCTGAACGTTTTAATACAGAAATAATCTTTGATCATATCAACAAAGCTGACCTGACCTCACGTCCATTTACGCTCACTGGCGATTCAGGGGTCTATACATGTGATGCGTTGGTCATTGCCACCGGTGCCTCGGCACAATATCTTGGACTGGAATCTGAAGAAGCCTTTAAGGGCAAAGGTGTATCAGCCTGTGCCACCTGTGATGGCTTCTTTTACCGTGGTCAGAAAGTTGCTGTTATTGGTGGTGGTAACACAGCCGTAGAAGAAGCACTGTACCTTTCCAATATTGCTTCAGAGGTAGTGCTTGTGCATCGTCGTGACAGCCTTAGGGCAGAAAAGATTTTGCAAAACCAGCTTTTCGAAAAAGAGAAAAACGGCAATGTCACCATTGAATGGAATCACACCCTCGATGAAGTACTGGGTGATAATACCGGTGTAACCGGTATGCGCCTGAAAAATACCCAGGATGGTAATACCAAAGATATTGACCTTCAGGGTGTTTTTATTGCCATTGGTCATAAACCAAACACAGATTTATTTGCCGGCCAGCTGGATATGGAAAATGGTTACATTAAGGTTAACAGTGGCTCAAATGGCAACGCAACGATGACATCGATCGAGGGTGTTTATGCTGCAGGCGATGTTATGGATCATGTTTATCGTCAGGCAATTACTTCTGCAGGCACTGGCTGTATGGCTGCGCTGGATGCCGAAAAATTTCTCGATGCACAAGAATAAATGATATCGCCAACATGGACCTCTTCTACTTGAGTTGATAAATAATGGGTAATTCCAGTTCGAGCTTGGCCAGGCCCAGGTTTGAAGGGAAAGGTTCAAATGGCAGCGAGTCATGAATGGCTTTTAGCGCACTCTTGTCCAGAATGGCGTAATCGGAGGATGACAGTATTTTTACGTTACGAACTTCACCTGAGGGAAAAATTGAAAATTTCAGACTAACCTGCCCTTCCCAACCGCGACGCCGGGCTTTTTGAGGATAGTGTTTATTGGCATTAATCCTGGCAACCAAATGCTGCAAATAATCCTGTTGAATTTGCCTGTTAACAGGGTTTGAGAAAGTAATTTCAGTTTTCTGAGATTCAGCTTTAGCATCAGTCACTAAACTTCTGGAAGGTTTTGTTTCAGGCTCTGGAGCAATACTGGCAAGCTTAGTTACTGGCCTGTTTTTCGCAGTAGTCTGTTTTTTTACAATCTGTTTTTTTACCTCAGGCTTCGGTGTTTTCTTCACCGGTTGAATATCTGATGGTTCTTTAACCGGTTGCAGGGGTTGTTTTTTTACAAGCTTTTTCTTTTCGGGGGGCTGCTGTCTCTCAATGTTCTCCTCAATGTTCTCCTCAATGACCTCCTCAATTACCTCAGTGATTTTTGATTCAGTTTCATTGTCAGGCTTCTGCTCTGTTGGCTGATTAGCTTGTGACCTGACCAGAGAAAATGAAAGGGTTTTGGAAGTGGATGATGGCGCTTCCAGTTCTGTGGTAAGCGGATAAAACACAACGACATGAGCAATCACGGAAAATGAAAATGCCAGTTTCTGAATATTGCTCAACATCGTTGCGTCATTCGCGGTTAAATAATCATGTTAAATTTTTAATGCCCTCTAAACAGCATTAGAAATTTACCCTGAGACCGGCATAGATTGAACGCCCCATACCTGGAACTGCAGTTCCCCACGCAGGTGGATTCATCGCAGGCTTTGTGGTCATAGTTGAGCCTTGAGCAACATAGGTGCCGCCAGTTGGCAAGTAGTACAAGCGATCAAAAATATTTTCTACCCCAAAATTGATTTGGACCGTGTCCCATTGATGACTGGCACGTAAATTTAATAGTCCATAACCTGCGGTTTCTATTTCATTACGCACAGCATTGACATCGTCTTTTGAATCAACAACAACCCATTCAAGACTGTTATCCCAGCCTTTGTAAGCCTGGTTAAGTGTGAACTTGCCGTTCAAAGGCATAATGTTGTAAAGATTATCACCGGTATCTTGGTTCTCCCCTATGGTGTAATTCACCAAAGCTGATAGTTTCCAGTTGCCCCAGTCGTTTTTGCCCAGTTCCATTTCACCGGACAGATC
>JARRJW010000042.1:0-8516 GCA_037388785.1 Gammaproteobacteria bacterium | reverse complement strand
GAGCAAAAAACAGCCCCTACTGGCTCACTTCGTTCGTGAAAGGATTGCCTGAAGCAATCCGAAGCAGCTGCAGGCTGACCTGAAAGGCGGAGGACAGGAAGTCCGAAGTAAAGTTTGCTCCCGGCTTTTTTACAGGGTACTTCCATGTACCCTGCCCTACGGGCTCGCATTCGCTCGTGAAAAATCGTTCCAGACGATTTTTTCAGAAAAATCCTACATATTTTGTAAATAATTTATTTTAATATATGTTTGTCGCCTTAAGGATAATCAGGGATGAAATAGCCAAAACGGATTAATGGCTAAAGGACAATCTTGTTACCAACCAGGCTTGCGACATCAAACCCTCACCAGGACGTGAGGGTTTTTTCTTTAAGCCGGATAAACCATGTAATCCAGTACTATACCGGCAAAAATAACCGCTCCCAGCTTGTTGTTATCAAGAAACGCCTTAAAGCATAACTTTTTATCACGATCCCTGATTAACCACTGATGATAGATCGCCTGCCCTGCAGCAATAGCCAGCGCCATGTAGTAAATGCCATGCAGTGAAAAGACGACGCCCGCCATTACCAGCATCAGCAGAAATGCAAGCTGAAACACGCCAATCCAGAAACGGTCATAATCACCGAACAGAATCGCCGTGGATTTAACCCCGATCTTCAGGTCATCATCTCGATCGACCATGGCGTACATAGTGTCATAGGCAATCGCCCAGAATACGGTAGCCGCGAAAATCCACCAGAGGCCCGGGTTTAGTTCTCCAGTTTGTGCAGCAAATACCATCGGCACTGCCCAGGCAAAGGCAATACCCAGGTAAGCCTGTGGCAGGTGGGTAAAACGCTTCATAAACGGATAACTGGCCGCCAGGAAGGCAGCAATGAATGACAACATAATGGTGAAGCTGTTGAGTGTCAGTACCAGCCCGAACGCCAAAATCACCAGAACCACAAATAATGTCAGCGCTTCTTTTTCGGAAACACGACCGGCAGTTAACGGCCTTTCCCTGGTGCGTTCAACATGCCTGTCAATGTCCCGGTCAGCATAATCATTGATTACACAGCCCGCAGATCGCATCAAAAAAACACCCAGACCAAAAACCACGATCAGCCAGAGACCTGGTTGTCCGCCGGAGGCAATCCATAAGGCCCATGCTGTAGGCCAAAGTAGCAGCAGGGTACCAATAGGACGATCGAGTCGCATCAGCTTTGCATAATGCGGCCACTGAGTAAGAAGACCAGTCATAGTGGATAGTTGTTGCCGATATTTAACATGATACCGATTTTAACCTGATAACGGGTAACTGCCAGAACATAAACTATCAGTTACAATATGATTAATCGAAACCTTTTTCCGGGACAAGTATATGGACAACCTTGAAACAACACCGCAGCCAGTCAATGAGCCCGGTAATGATGATTCCATACGCACCATTACCATTATTGTTTATGCTTTACAGGCAGCATCCTTCCTGGTTGGTTTTACTTTCATAGCCGCAATCATTCTCAACTACATCAAAAAAAGTGAAGCCGAAGGCACACTTTACGAGTCCCATTTCCGCTGGCAGATCCGAACTTTCTGGTTCAGCCTGTTATGGGGAGCCATCGGCTTTGTGCTGGTTTTTATCGTCATCGGCTATTTTGTCCTGCTGGCAAACGCCATCTGGGTTATCTATCGTATTATCAAGGGCTGGTTACGCCTGTCAGAAAACCAAACCATGTATTAGGCTGTGAAAATCAATTGATAGCCTTTATCTATCAAAATTATTAATTTAAACGATTTTACCTATTTATAATTCGTCCCGATAATCTCTTCAACGCTCAGGAACACCCTGGGTGAATTTTTAATTCTTGAGGAGATTAAACATGTTAGCAAACAAAGAAAACCAGCAGGTTCCTGAAGTCATTTTCCGTACCCGCCGTGACCATGAATGGGTCGACGTTTCCAGTCAATCAATTTTTGATAACCGCACGGTTGTAGTTTTCTCACTTCCCGGTGCTTTCACACCGACATGCTCTTCCACGCATGTGCCCCGCTACAATCAACTGACTCCGGCTCTGAAACAACACGGTGTAGATGAAGTCATCTGCATCTCTGTTAACGATGCCTTTGTCATGAATGAATGGAAATCCCAGCAGGATGCAGAAAACGTGACATTCATACCCGATGGTAACGGTGAATTCACTGAGCAAATGGGCATGCTGGTTGATAAGGATGATCTCGGTTTCGGCAAACGCTCATGGCGTTATTCAATGCTGGTTAAAAACGGCATCATCGAAAAGATGTTTGTCGAACCGGACGTTCCCGGTGATCCGTTTGAAGTCTCGGATGCAGATACCATGCTTGATTATATTGCCCCCAACGCCGCCAAACCATTGGATGTGACTGTTTTCAGCCGTGATGGTTGTCCATTCTGTGTTAAAGCCAAGGGACTGCTGCACGATGCAGGTATAGATTTCGAGGAACTGGTACTCAACCGCGATTTCAACGAGGCCACGATTCGCGCAATCTCCGGCGAAACAACCGTACCCCAGGTTTTCATCAACGGTGAACGTATCGGTGGTTCAGACAAACTGGAAAACTATCTCGCTACAGACAAAGCAGCTTGATTCTTCCAGTCAATATTCAGGAGACGACCATGAAAAAGCATTTTGACATGCTGGTAATCGGCGCCGGCAGTGGCGGCCTGGCTGCCGCTGAAACCGCTGCCCAACTTGGAAAACAGGTTGCCTTGATAGAAGGCGGCAGTATCGGCGGTACCTGCGTTAACAATGGCTGCGTACCGAAAAAAGTCATGTGGCACGCGGCCTCTCTGGCCCATGATATCCATGAAGCCGATGGTTTCGGCATCAATGTTGATGCACATGATTTCGACTGGGCGCGTTTGATTGCCGGCCGCGACCAGTACATCAGCAACATCGTTAACTACTGGGATGAATATGTGGTTGCCCAGGGCATTGAGGTTATCCAGGGATTTGGCCGGTTTGTATCGACCAATTCGGTTGAAGTAAATGGTGAAATCTACTCGGCTGATCACATTGTCGTATCCACTGGCAGTCAGCCTATGGTACCTCCGGTTACCGGCGCGGAATTGGGGATCACTTCCGATGGTTTTTTTGAACTAAAACAGCAACCGAAAAAAGTCGCCATCATCGGTGGCGGCTACATCGGTGTTGAACTGGCTGGCGTTTTAAACAGTCTGGGCAGTGATGTCACTGTACTTACTATAGAAGATCGCCTGATTGAAAACTTTGACGAAACCCTGAGCGAGGCGATCAAGGTCGAAATGCAGGACCAGGGTATTGAAGTGATTTGCGGTTATATGACCAAAGAATTATTTCGCCAGGATAAAAGCATCAGCCTCCGGTCAGACAGTGAAATTTTAACTGGCTTCGATACCGTCATTTGGGCCACCGGGCGCAAACCAGCGACTTCCAGGCTACAACTGGAGCAGGCAGGCATCAAGACATCATCACAAGGTTATATCGTTGTTGACGATTTCCAGCAGACGTCCGTATCAGGCATCTATGCAGTTGGCGATGTAACTGGCAAGGTTCCGTTAACACCGGTTGCTATCGCAGCGGGAAGAAAACTTGCCAGAAGACTGTTCAATGGAGAAAAACAGTTGAAGCAGGATTACAGTAATATTCCCAGCGTGGTTTTTTCCCATCCACCGATCAGCACTGTTGGAATGACTGAGCAGCAGGCCAGAAAATCCGGTGAGAAAGTCACTGTTTACCAAAGTGACTTCACGCCAATGCGCCGTTCACTATCAAATTCGAATACAAAAACAGTGATGAAACTGGTTTGTACCGGAGATGATGAAAAGGTAGCCGGGGTTCACATTCTCGGAGATAGTGCCGATGAAATGATGCAGGGATTTGCGATCGCGGTAAAAATGGGTGCAACCAAGGCTGATTTTGACAACACTGTTGCAATTCATCCGAGTAGCGCTGAAGAACTGGTAACCATGAAACATCCGGTACGCAATCACAACACCCATCACAATCTTGATGATGGACTGGAATGGCAGGAAGCCAGCTGATTTTTTATCCATTCAGGGTCGTCACCGGTATGGACACCGGTCGACGATATTCCTGGTCAAATACCAGCTCAATAGTCACTTCATCATTAAGGTCAGCCATTTTGACCTGTTTTAAATCTGGCATGCGTGTCGCCATGTAGGCACAAAATGCCGCACAGGAAGCCTCATCATCAGATTTGATCGCATGTAGCAGGTTTCCTGCGACAAACTTAACGCGTTCCATCACTTCCGGGTTATCCAGAACTTCGTCACCCAGTTCAATACCGGCATCCATCTTGTTGTCCATATTGCTCAGATACTCAGTTTGAAACTCGCTTAATGGTTTGTTTCGATCGTACTCGAGCTGGGCCACACCGTTTAATAAGACTGCCAGAAGGTTTTGATTTGCCATGTTTTTGCTTCTCTACCAAAAATTTAAAATATTTTAACGCATGCCAAACACGCAAAAAAACGTCATTAAAGGAAGTTTGTTCCTCAAAAAGCTGCAAAAACCCTCAAAAGCTCACAATTTTTGCTTGTAAAACTGCTAATTAGCTCAATTTCTCATATACTTGATACTAGAATTGTGAGTTATCTGGAGATCCACCGGGTGGAATTCTAAGATGTTTGATGTTGGCGCAAATCTTTTTAATGCATTACCGCAGTCCTATGGTATAGGAAACAGGTCTGTTGCGTCCGGTTTTTCCCTCAACAAGCCCGATGAAAGCCTCGCTTCAGGCAATTCGCTTCGTGCAGTAACTGCTGCCTACCGCGAGGATTCAGGATTACCCGACTTTTCAGAAAAGCCTAAAAATGAACAGGGTTTTCTCTCACTGGGACCTGTGCTTGATTCTCTCAGGCCAGCACCACCACCGATTGCTTCTCCCCTGTCAGACGAACCGACCACCTGGGAAAAATTGCTGGAAGAGCAAAAGCGTATCAGTGAAGCCCAGTCAGAACGACAAAAACAGACCCGTGAATTTCTAGATGCGCAACAATCCACTAACAACGAGGTTGCCCAGCTGGCTGAAAGCAATAGAGAAAGAGTAGTTCTTGAATTCGATAACAGCGAAGATATTCCCTCACCCGATCAGTCAAGCGAAGAAGACACTGCAATCCGTGCAGCCCAATTGGCTTTAAATGCCCAACGCAATGCCGGCCAGGAAACCGAGCCCGTTGTTGATAATAGTGAACCGGAACAGGAACCCGTTGATTTTGCCCCACTTCCTGGACAGGGCGAACGTATCGACTCTCCATTTCAGTCTGAGGAAGCATTTTCATCCCCTCCGGTTTTTGGACAGTCAGGGCCTGATGCCACAGAAGCCCCAAATCAAGACTTGCAACGATTACAACAGTCTTACGGCACTTCGTTCGCTGGCGGCAATGCCGGTGGCAATGTCGACATATTTATTTAACCAGATTTCAAGCTTTATTGATTTCTGCTTTTTGCAGAACAATCTATCCTGATTGCTTCGCCAAATCAGCGTAATGCGTTACCGGGGTCCTCGTCTTCCATCAGGTCAGCTTTACCAAATGCGGTTGCAGCAGATGTAGAAGCCAGGTTTTCATCACCAAGTTTGATCATAAGGCGAACTTCATTGGCTGAATCAGCATGCATGATGGCATCATCGTAAGAAATTTCACCTTCCTTATAGAGGTTGTACAACGACTGATCGAAGGTGATCATACCCTGCTCAGCACCACGTTTCATCTGTTCTTTAAGCAGATGAACTTCACCTTTCTTGATCAGGTCAGAAACCAACGGCGTATTAATCAGAATCTCAACCACTGCGCGTCGGCCGCTGCCATCGGGTTTTCTAACCAGTTGCTGGGCAACAATGGCTTTCAGGTTCAGTGACAGATCCATTAACAACTGGTCACGCCTTTCTTCCGGGAAGAAGTTGATAATACGATCAAGTGCCTGGTTGGCATTATTGGCATGCAGCGTTGATAAACATAGATGACCGGTTTCAGCAAAAACAACGGCAGAGTCCATCACCTCACGGGAGCGAATCTCGCCGATAAGAATGACATCAGGTGCCTGGCGCAACGTATTTTTCAACGAAACATCATAGGACTCTGTATCGGCACCAATTTCTCGCTGGGTAATAATGCAGCCGTCATGGTCATGAACGAATTCAATCGGGTCTTCGATACTAATAATATGACCGGTGCTGTTACGGTTGCGGTATCCCACCATTGAAGCCAGAGAAGTTGATTTACCGGTACCGGTTGCTCCCACGAAAATCACCAGGCCGCGCTTGGTCATTGCCAGATCACGAATAATCGGGGGCAAATTGAGTTCTTCTATCTCAGGTATACGATTTTCAACACGACGAATCACCATACCAACCGCATCTTTCTGCACAAAAGCACTAACACGGAATCGACCGATATCTTCACGACTGATGGCAAAATTACATTCCTTGGTATTGTGAAATTCATCACGCTGGGCAGGTGTCATAATGGATAAAACCACTTCCTTGGCCTGCTCTTCATTAAGTACAGTTTTAGAAACCGGCATTACCCTGCCATGAAGTTTCATGCTCGGAGGAATACCTGCCGAGATAAACAGGTCTGACGCGTGTTTTTCTGCCATCAGGTTGAGTAAGCTGTCGAAATCCATATCTGGAAACCCCTTTGGATTGATTACATGAACTGTTCTTTGTTTTGCGCCTTGGCCTTGGCATCATGACGCGAAATCATACCTTTCTGCACAAGATCCGTCAGACACTGATCGAGCGTCTGCATACCGTGAGACTGGCCGGTTTGAATTGCCGAATACATCTGGGCAATTTTATCTTCCCTGATGAGGTTACGAATCGCCGGTGTACCAATCATGATTTCATGCGCAGCGACACGACCGCCACCTGCACGTTTTAACAGCGTTTGCGCGATAACCGCCCGCAGCGACTCTGAAAGCATGGAACGTATCATGGCTTTTTCTGCTGCCGGGAAAACGTCGACGATACGGTCAATTGTCTTGGCTGCAGAACTGGTGTGCAGGGTGCCAAATACCAGGTGCCCGGTTTCGGCTGCCGTCATGGCCAGTCGAATGGTCTCAAGGTCACGAAGCTCACCGACAAGAATGGTATCCGGGTCTTCACGCAGCGCTGATCGCAGTGCTTCAGCAAAACCCAATGTATCACGATGCACCTCACGCTGGTTGACCAGGCATTTTTTACTCTGGTGAACAAATTCGATCGGATCCTCAATTGTCAGGATATGGCCGTAATCATTGTCATTTTTGTAATCGATCATCGCCGCCAGTGTCGTCGACTTACCCGAACCGGTCGGACCAGTCACCAGCACCAGCCCCCTGGGGTTGTCGGTAATTTCCTTGAAAATAGCCGGCGCCGCAAGTTCTTCCAGCGTAAGCACTTTCGAGGGAATGGTACGAAATACCGCACCAGCACCCCGGTCATGATTGAAAGCATTAACACGAAAACGCGCCAGCCCCGGAATTTCGAATGAGAAGTCAGTCTCGAGAAATTCCTCAAAATCCTTGCGCTGCTTATCGTTCATGATGTCATAAACGAGGCCATGGACTATCTTGTGATCCAGTGCCGGCACGTTAACCCGGCGGATGTCGCCATCGACACGAATCATCGGTGGAAGACCTGCTGATAGATGCAAGTCTGACGCATTGTGTTTGACACTGAAAGCGAGTAATTCTGCAATATCCATCTTAATTTATACCCTGTTGTTATATACCCGTGAAAGCATGAGTTCGGACAGTTTCCGGCTTTCAGACCGGAAACAGTTTAATACTACAACGGCAAGCTTATATAATCCTTAAGCTTAAACATATTATCAGGAATATCCAGAAGCAATTCATGACAGACATCAAGCAGAACCTGGCAGTTATTCATCAAAAAATCGAACAGACCTGTGCTCAATTTGGCCGAAGCAGTGGAGATGTCTGTCTGATGGCTGTCAGCAAAACCAAACCGGTTTCAGCCATCCGCGCCGCTTATGACGCTGGCCAAAAAGATTTTGGTGAAAATTACCTGCAGGAAGCCCTGGAAAAAATTAACCAGCTTAAAGACCTGCCCATTGTCTGGCACTTTATTGGCAGCATTCAAAGCAATAAAACAAAAACCATTGCGGAAAATTTTGACTGGGTACATACCGTGTCCAGCAGCAAACACGCCAGCAGAATCAACGCACAACGCCCAGCAAACCTTAAACCTATTAATGCCTGCATCCAGGTCAATATCAGTCACGAAGCATCGAAAAGTGGCATCGACACCGATAGCGTGCAACGACTGGCTGATGAAATTTCGACGCTGGAAAATATTCGTTTGCGAGGACTCATGGTCATTCCCGCCGCAACCACTGATGAAGCCCAACAACGCCAGGTCTTTCATCAGGTAGCAGAGTTGCTGGATAGTTTAAAAAAAGGTGGCATGTTACTGGATACCTTATCCATGGGGATGTCTGCAGACTACCCGGCGGCTATCGCTGAAGGCGCCACCATTATTCGTGTTGGCAC
>JARRJW010000041.1:0-8537 GCA_037388785.1 Gammaproteobacteria bacterium | reverse complement strand
CCAACGAGACTGATCCTGCTTTTCGACCCGAGAATGAACTTCCTGTCTCCGAAGAGCAACTGAAAATGGATTTACTTCAAAAAGCTCGCAGAGCCTACTGGAATGACCAGTTGAATAAAGCGAAATCTCTTTACCGGGCTTATATTGATCTGGACCAAGAGAATCCGGACGGTTACGGTGAATTGGGTAATTTGCTGGGAACAGCCGGAGAACTGGATGAGGCCGCCAGGATGTATGGGCGTGCAGCTGAGCTGTTGATGCAACAAAACAGGCATGAAGAGGCTGAGCAACTCAGACAGGTACTCGATTCAATCAGTGTCATCAAATCATCAAGGTAAAGCTGGCATGACCTAACCCTCATCAGGCCCAGGTTTTGTACAAAATGTAGTCAATTGTAGGAATTTTCTTATTAAATTCATTATTTAGGAATAAACTTATTTGATGGATTGATATTTCTGATCCGTTTTTATCTTTTTTCTGATATTATTAGTATTATATAATGTAGTGATTTTGGAAATTCTGATGACGGAAACAACAAAACAGGAAGAAAATTCCCAACAGGATGACTATCATCCAATAGCGGCATCCAATGATCGCCTGGCTCAGATATTTGAATCCAGTGCCAGACGTTGGGAATTGATTGTATATCCATCTCTTTTTGCCTTTATCATTCTCGCCGCATACGGATTCTATCTAATCTTTAACCTGGCCAAAGATGTGCATTATCTCGCTATCAGTGTTGATACCAACATGACAGTGCTTGCCAGTAATATGCAGTCAGTTTCTGACAACATGGGTCAATTATCTGCCAATGTCAGAACCATGGCAGTGAGTGTTGAGTCGATGAACAAAAAAGTAAGTACGCTGGAACCGATGCTGACGAACATTAACTCGATGGAGAAATCCTTGAACTCCATGACTTATGCAACGCATCACATTGGGCGTGACTTTAACCATATGAACCGCAATATCAGTCGTCCGATGTCGTTCTTCAATTCCTTTATTCCCTGGTAACAGGACTGAATGGCAGAAGCCCCCAAGCTGATTGTCGCAATTTCATCCCGGGCGCTATTTGACCTGGATGACTCCCATAAGATATTCACCGAGCAGGGTATAGAAGCCTACTGCCAGTTCCAGATAGAAAATGAGAATGTGCCACTCGAGCCGGGTGTAGCGTTCCCGCTAGTCAAAAAACTACTCACATTAAACAATGCCCTGCATGACAAGGGCAGTGTTGAAGTGATTTTGCTTTCCAGAAACTCGGCCGATACTGGTCTGAGAATTTTCAATTCGATTGAACACCATAGTCTTCCGATTACCAGGGCAGCTTTCACCGGCGGGCATAACCCTTTTGGTTATGTTGCTGCACTAGGGGCACACTTGTTCCTGTCGGCAGATTCCGATGATGTCAGAAATGCACTTGAAGCGGGCATAGCAGCGGCTACATTGCTACCCTCTGCCAAATCGGATGTTCAAAAGCCAGACCAAGAGCAGTTACGAATAGCCTTTGATGGCGATGCCGTACTTTTTTCTGATGAGGCTGAACAGGTATATCGCTCAAGTGGCCTGGCCGCATTTGAGGAAACTGAAAAGGCTTCTGCGCATCAACCTCTTTCAGGTGGTCCATTTAAGGCATTTCTTTCAATTTTGCATCAGTTCCAGGTGATATTGCCGGCAGAAAGTTCTTTGATCAGAACCGCATTAATTACTGCCAGGGGAGCACCGGCTCATGAGCGGGTAATTAGAACGCTTCGAACCTGGGGGGTTCGTATTGATGAGGCACTGTTTTTGGCAGGCATGGAAAAGGGACGGTTTCTCAATGCTTTTGGCGCCGACATTTTTTTCGATGACCAGAAAGTTCACTGTGACTCAGCCAGTCAACATGTACCGACCGGCCATGTACCCCACGGTATTGCCAATCAGTAAATAAGCTTTAGTGATTGATTGAGTGGGTTATCGCGTTGGAATTACCTTCGATGATTGTCAGGCTCGGTTTTGCGGCTTCAAGCCACTCTGTTGGTGCTTTGAAACCATTTAACCAGTTCCTGATTTCGTTGGACGGCATGGGCTTGGCAATTGCATAGCCCTGGGCAAACAGGCAGCCCAGTTCTATCAACCGAGTGCCGTGTTCAATACCTTCCACACCTTCAGCAATGACCATACGGTTAAATGCTGAAGAAAGGCGAATAATACCTTCAACAATGTTCATGTCCTTCTCATCTACAAGCATGTCCCGAACAAAGCACTGGTCAATTTTTAAGACATCGGCAGGTAAACGGTTTAGGTAGGTCAGGGAAGAATAGCCGGTACCAAAGTCATCAAGGCTGAATTGCAGGCCCATTGTTTTACATTCAATCATTTTTTCTGCGACGTATTCCAGGTTGCCTAGAGCAGCAGTTTCAAGCAACTCGAGAGAAATCATCTCGGGTTGAATGACCGGATGCTTAACAAAAATTGTTCTCAGTTTTTCTACAAAATCCTTTTGCTGGAATGTAATGGCTGAAACATTAATGCTTAAATGAAAAAAGACGCCCTGATGCAGCCAATCTTCCAGCTGTGAAATCGACTTTTCTATAACCCACCAATCCAGGTCAATACTTGTTACATTGCCTTCAATGTAAGGTAAAAATGTTGCAGGTGGCAGAATACCCTGTTGCGGATGATTCCAGCGAACCAGGGCCTCAACACCGAACGGAGCACCTTGTTTGAGATGTATTTGCGGTTGGAAATAAAGGATGAACTCTTCCTGTTCCAAAGCTTCCTCGATACGCTGTCGGTTTTGATGATGGTCATGCAGCAAACGGTCCTGTTCCAGGTCAAAAAACTTGTAGGTGTTTTTTCCTGCTATTTTGGCATCATACATGGCAAGGTCAGCATGTCTTAACAGGGTGTCGTCATCAGTTTTGTCATCCGGATAAATGGTCAACCCCATGCTGGCGGTCAGGTTAAAGGTTTTTTCTTCAACTTTGATAGGTACCAAAATAAGGTGTTGAAGGCGCTCCACAAGCTCGATGCATTCATTGATGTTGGCTAATTCAGCAAACAGTAAAGTGAATTCATCACCACCCCAACGGGCAACCATATCACCTGCCCGCAAAGCATTGCTGAGACGATTGGAAAATTCTATTAAAACCTTGTCGCCGGCATCATGACCAAACTCATCATTGATAGGTTTGAAACCATCGAGATCAATTGAACAAATAGCCAGTTTTTTCTGATAACGGTTGGAATGGGTAATGGCTAGGTGCAAGCGGTCCATTAGCAGGCGACGGTTTGGTAGACCGGTTAGACTGTCATGATAAGCCAGTTCTTCAAGTTTATCCTGAAAGTTTTTAATGTCTGTTATATCCCGACTGATACCGATGAAGCCGAGGATATTGCCATCCTGGTCGAAGTAGGGTGTTTTTAATGTATCCAGTAATACTTTTCTGCCATCCGGGTAGGTGACCCATTCCTCGAACCTGTCAGCCTTGCCGCTTTCAAGCATTTTTAAATCAATGCTTCGGTATTTATTGGCGGTTTCAAAATCAAACAGGTCTAAATCACTTTTGCCAATATGTTCTTGTTCAGAGCGACCGATGAATTTCGTAAAGGCTTTATTGCAGCCGAGATAAACACTGTTTTTATCTTTGAAAAATATTGGATCTGGAATGCTGTCGATTAATGAGCGCAGAAAGGATTGTTCTTTTTGTAGCTTTTCGTTAGTGGATTCCAGTTCGTTTTGTAGTTGGCGAAGATGTTGGTTTTCATATTGATGAATTTGAAAATTTCTAATGATATAAAGGCCAGCTAAGCCCAGGACAAGCCAGCCGATCATAAATAAATAACGATTTTTATCATGCTGCTGGTAAATCCATTCAATATTTTTGGTCAGATTAAGCGTTGCAAAACCGCTATATCCGTACTTAATGACAAGGTCATCTGATATTGTGTAAGTGCTATCACGTCTACTGTTATATTCACCAATACGGTATCCGTTGGCAGTGGTGAGGCTGATGATGTCAACATCAGTATTACTGACGCTCCATTCATCAAAGACAGACTGAACAGCATCATATTGTCCAGACTGCAAAAGTGTTTCTACAATGTTACCAAGCTGATGAATTTCAAGGTTGGTAAGCTGGGTAAGCTGGTTAATGTTCTGATCCTTGATTGCACCAATAAAATGGTGAATAGGATAAATCATGAGCAACATAAACAGACTGAAAATTATCCAGTGCTTGTGTAACTTAAATTTTCCGGATTTATCTTTCATAAGTCTAAATCAGTCGGTTCCAATCAATTCACGCAGCGAGTCATAGTCACTATCTTTGACTTCCACAAGTCCGGTTATTTTCTTTTTAATAGGTTGGAGGAGCCCTTTGATCTGGGTGGGTTGGTTGATAGCCAGCAAAAGACCCCGGATTTTATTGATTAATGCCGGGTGCAAATCGGAACTGGTGACAAACAGGTGTTCAGAAATATCCGGAAGTTTAATTAGTGAACGCAGTCCCCGTGATTCATATTGGGTAAGAATTTCTTCTTTGACGGCACCGGCATCGGCATCACCGGCAAGTACAGCAATGGCGACATTTTTGTGTCCCTTGAAGTGACGATAACCGGCTAAATCATCAAGGCCGATCCCTTGCTTTTGCAACACAGACTGGGGAACCAATGTACTCATGGTCGAGTTTTTGTCGCCGAAAGCAAAAAAGGTATTTTTCAAATCCTCAATCTTTTGCAGAGGACTTTCTTTTCTGACAATAATATGTCCGGAGAAACTGGGTTTGCCATTGGCTTCCAGGCGTGCAAGCAAAGGCTTTTTGCCATATTTTTGGGTTAAACCTACGTATGAGGCGGGCCCCATAAAGGCGATATCGATATTGTCGTGACCGATGGTTTCAATGTGGGATTCATAGTCTTTACCGACACGCACTTCAATATTGGTTCCAAGGTTTACTGATAAGTACTGGGCAAGTGGAGCAAAGCGTTTCTTGATGCTTTCGGCATCAATGTAGGGGTGCACGCCTAAAATCAGGTCGGCGTAAGAAAAGGCCGGCAACAGTATAAGTAAGATGCAGATAAGTATTCCTGGCCTATTTATTCTATTTAAATGCATTAATTGCTGACTTCCGCTATCTGGTTATGAGGTTCTTGAAGAGAGAATCCCTGAATATAGTTAATCCCAATTTTCCATAAATGTGAAAGTATGTCGGGTTGTTCTATGCGAGAAGCGACAATTTTGATCTGTCGATCATAAGCATAGCGGTTAAGCTCAATAAGTCGCTGCTTGTCTTCTGTATTTGATTTTATGCTTTCCAACACCGTGTAGCGCAGCTTGATGACATCAACCGGTAGTTTTTTGAGTAACTGCATGGAGTGGTCAGTTTGCTCAAACTGGTTAATGGCTATGTTGCAGTTTATTTTTTTCAAGCCATTGATGAGTTTTTCTACAGCCAGCATATGATCGGTTATATCGGGATAATTTATTTGAAAGGTTAACCAACTGCCCTTGGCGTTTGATTTTCTGATGCAGTCGACAATCCAAAGCAGCAATGTGTCATCACGTACGCCACTTTCGGAAATCTGTATAAAAAAATTAATCCTGCCGCCATTTCTTCTCAAATGAGCGATTTCATCGATGGCATTTTTAATCACCCAGCGGTCAATATCACTCATCAAACCATACATGGCCGCCTGTTTCAGGAAGTGTACCGGGCTAATTTGTTCGTTGTTGTTGTCCATCAACCTTACCAGTACAGCATAATGCTCATTGGTATCCCCCTGAATGCTGACAATGGGTTGGTATGCTAACTGGAAACGGTCATGTTCCAACGCGTAATTGAGGAGTTCCTTTAAATGCAGCGGATCATCCAATGAACTGATCTGGTCTTCCGGCATATGCCTGGCCAGGCTTTCATAAGTGAGAAAACCATTGCCGCCATTATTGTAGATCTCACGACAGGACTGGTAGGCCTGATTCAAAAGCATATTGGTTAATAGTTCAGTTTGACTTGAGTTTTTCAGGTCAGCCGTTGACAGACCAATGCTTAAAGTGGGTGGGCGAACATCCTTTACCATGCTGTATTCATGATTGCCCAGCATTCTTATCAGGTTCTCAGAGAGATACTTGGCTTTTTGCAGGTCATTGCTTTCCACCAGTATGGTAAAGGAGTGATCACCAAAGCGGTAAAGTGTAATGCCAGGCTTAACCGCAGTTTGCATAATGCCGGCAATTTCCTTGAGGATAAGGTCACTGGTGGCAATGCCATGAACATTTTTCAATTCTTCAAAGCCATCAACCAGGATGTAGAGCAGGGTGAGCTTTGGGGATTTGGGATCCTTGCTGTTTTCACGCAGTTGAAGATCTTGCATAAAATGATGACGGCTATATAAGCCTGTTTGCGGATCCTTGTCACTGACAATATTGACCTTTGTTCAAGTTCGAGATTTTGAACCTGTAGCTGCAGACAATTTTCACCGTCATAAACAGCGGGTGAAAAAATCATTGCGGCCTGAAAAGTCTGGCCATCAGAACGTACACATTCAAGTTCGATGCGTTGCTCCTGGGTCAATTGGCCTGCAGATTTTAAAAACTGTTTAAAGTAAGTGTGGTACTCACTGGAAATCAAATCCATGATGGGTTTGGCTGTTAAATCATCCTCATCAACGTAACTGAACACTGCCATGTAGGCCGGATTGATTTGCATGTGCATACCATCCTGGATATAAGCCAATGCATCTTCAGACGTTTCAAGCAGAGATTTGCAGCGCGATTGAGCCTGGGCAAACAGTTTTTTTAATTCTTCGAACTGCCGATTGTTCTCGATGACTTCAATTTCTCTTTGCATAACCAGAAGCAGCCTGTCTTTATCCATTTCGAGAAAAGCGTCACGCACACCAAATTGCCGGTATTGTCTAAATGCTTCAGTGGGATCCTGCACGCAGGCAATCAGGACAGGCAGGTTGATAATAGTGTTTTCAATATTGCTGAAAAAAATCTCATTAACCCTGGGCGAATCAGCATGAAAAATAATCAGGTCTATATCAGGTTGAGTTTTAAGAAACTCGCTGCTTTCCTGGTGCGAAATGGTCTGCTCATCAATTGGCAGGTTTGCCTGTTTGAGCATGCTGATCCATTCATGACTGTAGGTCATGTTATCGCTGATAATCAGGAGTGAAATCATGCGATTGCAGACCAGCCTAGTTGATAGCCTTGTAGCTGTACCGACTGAATATTCCAGTAGATTCGATCAGCTTGCTTAATTTGATTTTTTTCTGTGAACCATCTTTTTGTTTAATGATTAAGTGTTCATCAGGGTTGAACTTGTTTGCCGGTAATATAATGTAGTCAGACTCTTGACTGGGTTTGCTGAAGATCAGTGCGGGGAAGTATTCAATTGTCTTGTGTTTGGCGACGACTTTGTCAGGCCTGACTTCCACGGCCTGGCAAGATTGTGAGATGAGCTCTATGCCAACCAGAATCTCGTTGTTTGGCAGGCATTTTAGCCAGCGAGCAATCGATAGCGCAAAATCCTGATGTTTGACGGCTGACTGTATCCCGATTAATTCACCAACGCGCACTTTTGGTGCATTGCTTTGTGGCCAATCTATACAGTAGCCGCCGGTTGATTCATTAACGGTTTTACAGTCATGAATGTTTTCAGGTTTTTCAGGCATGTCTTCGATCAAGTCAGACGCATCGACATCGTGACGGTGTTCGACAGGTCCACTGGAAAGGTAATTACCCTGTTCACGACCTGTTGAATTGGTCGACTCAATGGTAAGCACAGATAAGTCTTCTTCCAGTGTGCTGTTATCAAACAGACTGGTGCGTTTTAAGCTTTCTCTTTCAGTTTTTTTGCGTGTTAAAAGGCTTTTGGGTAACTGTCGGCCCGTTGTGCCAACAACCAGTTCATGAATTTCATTCAGACCTACTGCAATTTTGAGATCAAAATTAAGTTTGGTTCTAACATATTTACGCTGTGGGGCCTCACCCCAGTTTCTCAGTAAAATCTTTTTAAGATGATCTGAAATTACCAGGCCCTCATCAATCTGGCTTTGCTTAATTTGTTCAATCAGGGCATCAGTCTGCAAAATAAAAAACTGTTTACCCATGGCATTCTGCCCGGAAGAAATGTGCAGAGGTGGCTTGTCAGAATGCAGGTTAATAATAAAGCCTGAAGATAGCCTTTCTTCCTTGTTAACAGATAGCTTGACGTATGAGGTATAGCCATCAAGCTTATCGATCAGAATCATCATTTCCCGCTGTCGAAGCTGGTAGGGTGATGCGGCTGATAAAAGAATGGCTTTTACATAAAGTTGTCTAGCTGTACAGGATCTGGATGTCTCATTCGCCAGTTCGATTTCGACCGGTACCAGGTCAAGTTTATTGATAGAGCTGTATGTAAACAGCATGTGTAATTCGATCCAGGTATGTTTTGGATAGCTTTCATAATTGAGGTAAGAATTAAACAGTACATGGTTTAGAAAATGCATCATGCGGTGGATTGCAATAGCGTGCATGTTGCGCTGATTGTTGACCTCTGATTTTTCTA
>JARRJW010000040.1:0-8545 GCA_037388785.1 Gammaproteobacteria bacterium | reverse complement strand
CTGACGTTGTCTGAAATAGCCCTGTAAAAGAAGTGCTAATCTCTGAATGGTTTCAAAAAAATGTCGAATCATGGCCTACGATATCTTTTGTTATTCAGCTAAACTTGGTTAGGCTTGAAATAACAAATGCTGGGCGCCCTTATGATCAAATTCATTGGATTTATAGTATTTTTATCTTGCAACGTTGTTTTTGCAGAATCACCAGAAGGTTATCCGTTTCTTCCTTTTGACAAGGCAATGAAACAGGCGAAAGCTGAAAGCAAGCTGATGTTTGTTTATTTTGGTCGTTATGGCTGCGGTTATTGTGACAAGACCAACAAGGAAGCATTTTCTGATGCCAGGGTTAAGCAACACTACACTGAAAATTACGTGTTGGCCTATGTCGATTCTGAAAGTGGAAAAAGGCTGCGATTGCCATCAGGCGAACGCATTACCGAGCGTGAACTTGGCACCCGCTATAATGCCTTTGTCACACCGGTATTTTCTTTTATGCTGCCTGATGGCAGGGTTATTAATCGAATGATAGGCGTGCAAAGAATCGAAGACCTGATGGATGCTCACAACAAGGTACAGAAAGTCTTGAACAAGCAGGGTACATCTTGATCAATTTTATTCGTTCTAAACTGACAGTTGTTTTTCTGTTGTTCAGTTCCAGTCTGGTTGCTCAATCCTGGAATTTTTCTCCGCCGATCAATGTCACAGAATCAGCAAAGGCAGGTGTTTTCCATCACCTCGAATCATCTGGCCGAAGAAATATTGCAGTCTCAGGCAATATCGTTGGTATTACATGGGAAGATGACAGTGATGGCATACCGCGTATCTATTTGGCACGAAAAAACCTGGACTCAAATCATTTCGATACTAAAGTCAGAATAAGTGGCGAAGGTGAAGCCTATGAGCCAACCATCATATCATTGGGAGGTGGTTTGTTTGCCATTGGATGGGAAGAGGATGAGCAGGTTTCTCTGCGCATTGTCACGCCCGAGAAAATGGGGCCAATACTCAAAATAGGCAACAAAACTGCTTCACAGGCTAGTCTTGCCAATTTCGATGACAGTATCCTGGTTGTTTACAGGGAGCAGGTGCAGCGATTTGGAAAGATCATTCTTCAGGAACTCAATATTTCCGACGAAAATCAGTTGTCTCCGGTCAAACGTTGCGCAGTTGATTCGGAGCTATTGGAAAATGACCAGTTATATCCTGTGATTGCAGTGTTACAGGGGCAGGTTAATGTCGCCTGGGAGGATCGTCGATTTGGGCATACTGTCATCATGCACAGTCAGGCCAGCCCCAATGATTCCTGTCAGTTTACGCCACCGGTTCGTATCAGCGAAAAACCCAAGGGTTCCGGCAGTCCTTATGGAGCGGGCCATGGCGTGGCACGGGTTACGTTGGCAAGTTACGGTTCATCATGGCTCTATGCTGTCTGGGCAGACAAACGTGACTACCGGGAAGGATATGACATCTTTGGTGCAGCAAAAAATGGCGATAATTTATTCGGACCCAATAAGCGTGTTCAGGACGATTTTGGTAATAATGCCAGGCAATGGCATGCTACGTTAGCAGGACACAAGAATGGCCAGCTAGTTGCAGCCTGGACAGATGAAAGAGATGGCAGCATGGATATTTGGTACAGCCAGCTGGAAGAAGGTGAATGGAGCAGTGATACAGTCGTTCCTGCAGTCAGCAGAGAAGGAATACAGTACCATCCAAGTATCACGCTGGATCAGTCAGGCAATCTGCATCTTGCTTGGATATATCGGCAAACCGGTGATGGTCCAACCCAGGTACGATACGTTCAGGCTCAGCCGAAAAATGATTAATTTAGATAAAGCACAGCTGCAGTAGAAAGAAATTATCGATAGTTTTCACCTAAATTAATCAGGTTCTTCTACTATTAAGTTGATGTAATTTCTAGTCTGAGCTAGGGAAAACCATTGGTATCTATGCATGCTTTGAATTTGCATGGAAATTTTCTTTCAATTTATTCAAGTTATGTTTTAGCTTGCCGACAATAGACACAACACAATTTAATAATAACTCGATACTCCAAAGGTGAATGTTTTGAATATTTCACAGACTTGCAAATTAAGCTGGCTGGAACACAACACAACAATCAAGCAGAGAATTTGGCTTGGTTTTGCGTTAATTCTTGTGGTTCTCACTGCGCTGTCAGTAGGCACCTATTTCAAGTTTAATATCTTGGGGTCCGGTATCAACCGGGTGACTGAAACCATACAGCCGGCAGTACTTACTTCTCAGAACCTGGCTTTTCAACTCGAGTCATCGAATTATGCATTGGGTTTCTATATTCTGACCAAGGAAGATAGCTACAAGGATAAGTACTTTTCCTTGCTGGATGACGCTCAAGCGTCTTTAGAAAAACTGGGTTCTTATGATTATATTCGGAATAACGAGGCAATGACTTCCGAGATTCAATCACTGGGATCCAGGCTAGATACCCTAATGGGTTTCAAAGACAGGGTTGTAGAACTAGTTAACAACGATGCTCTGAATATCCCCGCAATGGCCCTTGCAGGTGAAAAGCTCAACCCGCTTGCACAGCAGATGCAAAGTATGGTCAGCGAAATGATTCTTTCCGAGTGGGGAGAAGATAATACCGACGAATCCCGCTCCGAGTATAGACAAGCGCTTTATGATTTACGTTACTACAATGCTCAACTAGTCGGTGAATTAAGGACTTATCTTGCATTTCGTGCCGATATCAATATCGACAATATGAAATCAATGATTGATGTAATCGATTCCAAACTCGCTTTCTTGGAAGAGTCTTCGGACATGTATTCATTTGAGCAGGAAGAGATGTTGCCTCAATACAAAACCAAACTGGTCGATTATAAAGCTGCTCTAAATGAAGCCGTCGATGTCCACAAATCGGATAAGTACAGGAGTGATATTTACCTGGCACAGCATTCCATAGGTCCTGAAATTTCAAAAATTCAAAATGAACTTTGGGGGCTGCTTAGTCAGCTTAATGCTGATATATCACTTCAGAGCACACAGTTGCAGGAGGAGTCGACTAACTCCAGTAATTTTGTCCTGATTGGCATGGGTATCGGGATTTTAGCAGGACTCCTGATAGCCTATTTCATGTCGCGAATGATTACCGTGCCTATAAACGATGTCGTCAGGGCTTTTGATGATCTTGCCCAGGGCGAGGGTGATCTAACCCATCGCCTGAACGAAGAAGGCAGGTCGGAGCTTGCCAAGTTATCCATCGGTTTTAATCGTTTTGCTGATAAAGTTCATCATCTTGTCAGTCAGGTTGCCGAAGAGGTCAGAAACCTGAGTGAAGTGGTTCAGAATGTATCCGTCATTGTCGAGCAGACCCAGCAAGGCTCGATTACGCAGAAAGAAAAAACCAGCCAGGTAGCCACGGCCATTACGGAAATGACGGCAACGGTTCAGGATGTAGCGACAAATGCCGATTTGGCTTCCCAGTCAGCTCAGCAGGCCGATACAAATGCCCGTTCCGGCCAGTCAATAGTCAGTCAAACCATTGAGTCAATTAATCAACTGGATTCAGAAATTGAATCGGGTGCTATAGTGGTTAACAAACTTGAAAGCGATGCTGAATCTATCGGCAGCGTACTCGATGTGATTCGCGGTATAGCCGAACAGACAAATCTGTTGGCCTTGAATGCTGCTATCGAGGCAGCCAGGGCCGGTGAACAGGGTAGAGGCTTTGCGGTCGTAGCCGATGAAGTGAGAACACTGGCTAGTCGCACCCAGGACTCAACCAAGGAAATTCAGGAAATGATTGACAGTCTGCAAGAGCAGGCCAGGGCTGCGGTAAAATCGATTTCACAGGGACAGGAAAAAGCCAAAACCAATGTCGAGAATGCTTCTCAGGCAGGCGAGGCGCTTAATTCAATTACCAGTTCAGTCGAGACCATTTCTTCTATGAATATTCAGATTGCCTCTGCTGCGCAGGAGCAAAGTGTTGTTGCTGAAGATATTAACAAGAATGTGGTCTACATCAATGAGGTTGCAAATGACAATGCTTCGGCATCGGAACGACTGGCTGCTTCCAGTACTGATCTTGCGCGATTAACTGAAGATTTGCGTGGTCTTGTTTCGCAATTTAAGTTTTAAACCCAGTAATAGCATTAACATTTCAAATGACTGGGTGTCGATAAACATTAGAATGACTTAATTTATGAAGCCTCTTGTATGGTTTGTCGGACTCTTTTTGCTGGTTCCGGTTTCATATTCAGTTGAGCCTGAAGCTCTGGATATCGGGGTTTTTCCGCGCAGGAATATTACGCCGACTTTCCAAATGTTCATTCCATTGGAAAAGTATCTTTCTGAACAACTTAATCTAAAAGCCAAACTTCATACATTCAAGGATTTTTCGAGCTTTCGTGAAGCGCTTTTTCAGCGCAAGTTTGACCTGGTTCATCTTAATCATTTTCTCTATATGCAATCGCGTGAAAAGCTTGGATATAAAGTCATCGCCATGAACGAAGAGTTTGGTAACTCATCTTTATCAGGTGCTATTTTTGTCAGAGCTGACAGTGATATCGATAGTGTCGATGACCTGAGGAATAAAAAAATCATTTTCGGTGGCAGCCGCGATGCGTTTATCTCCTATATGGTCAACTCTAATCTTCTAAAAAAGCATGGGCTTGAGAAGGGCGAATACAAGGAGGAATTTGCAATCAATCCACCCAATGCCGTGCTTTCCGTTTACTATAAAGTGGCTGATGCCGGCGGTGCGGGAAATGCAGCGCTTCAGTTGCCAATTGTAAAAAAATACATGGATACTGCTGACGTTAAGGTATTGGCTCAATCAAAACCTTTTCCTCATTTGCCATGGGCGGTATCCAGTGACTTAAGTCCCGAACTGCAAAATAAAATTACCCAGGCATTACTTAGTTTAAATGACTCCGATAAAGGTCTTGAGATTTTAAGATCGATGAAAATGACAGGCATTCGTAAGGCCACCAGCGAAGATTATCTGTCTTCAGAAGCGGTTATTAAACAAGTGCTGTCGGAATGACTGAATGGTTCTGGTTAGTTCTATAAAACAAACTCCGTGACCTCTCCACTTCATTTAAGCAAGGCTGATCTAAGGCGGCTTTCTGAACTAACGCTGCCTCAGTTGTTTACTGAAATTTACCGGAAACAGTTATGGGGTTCGGGACATGCTGGCCAGTATTTTTCAGGCTCAGGTAGTCATGATCCCTCTGTTGTTGATCCGTACCTGGAGATGCTTAAAAACTTCATTCTCAGGCTGGATAATAGGCCGGTTATAGTTGATCTTGGCTGTGGTGACTTTCAGGTAGGGGCTCAGCTAAGTAAGTTGGCAGAGCATTATCATGGCTGCGATATTGTTCCTGATTTGATCGAATTTCTCCGCAAGAATAACCGGCAGGACAATGTTGAGTTTCATTGCCTGGATGCTACTGAGGAAGGTTTACCAGATGGCGATGTGCTTATTGTCCGGCAGGTTTTTCAGCACCTTTCCAATAATGACATTGTAAAGATCTTGCAGCAGTTTCAACGCTATCGTTATATCCTGGTAACCGAACATCTGCCCAAAACAGCTTTTTCCGCCAATAAGAATAAACCGAATGGTCCGGATACGCGTTTGCGATGGCAGTCCGGGGTTGATCTACTGCAGCCGCCTTTTAATCTTCAGGTTAATAACGCACTAACACTGTGTCAGTCTGATGACCCTTTATATTCATCCACCGTAATCAAAACAGTACTGTACGAGATATAAATTTATATCCTCTTGGTCTATCGTTATATGCATGGCAGATGAAAGCGATAAAAATAAAGATATAAATATAAATAAAGATGAGATAAGTGCTGCTCATCAGTTTGGTAGAGACCGGATGGTGTTACCAGGCGTTGATCTAAGTTGTTGTGAATTGCCTGAAAACCATAATGTCATGAATGAAGTCACTGCCTGTGGCATTGAGGTGGAAGATGATGATGACACTGATTATGAAGAGTTTTAAACATATTGCCCTGCGCACCATCCCGATGACCAGGCCCATTGAAAATTGTAACCACCGAGCCAGCCGGTAACATCAACCACTTCGCCAATAAAGTATAAGCCTTTAATTGCCTTGCTCTCCATGGTTTTGGATGACAGGGCATTGGTGTCGACGCCGCCAACGGTAACTTCTGCAGTACGATATCCTTCAGTGCCATTGGGCTTGATCTGCCAATCGTGTATCGCATCGGCCAGTTGTTGACACTGTAAACTGGACAACCCAGCCACAGGTTGCTCCAGCAGCCTGGCATCGATGAGCGTGGTAACCAGTCGTTTGGGTAAATGACGTGCGAGTACAGTTTTAACCTGTAGCTTGTTTGCCTCTTGTTTGAGCTTGTTTAACGCTACAAACAGGTCCATGTCGGGCAGCAGGTCTATATGAAGTGTCTCGCCCGGTCGCCAATAGGAAGAGACCTGTAACATCGCCGGACCACTGAGGCCGCGGTGAGTAAACAACAGGTTTTCCCGAAACGACTTGCGAGCCGAGCTGACTACGCTGTCGATGGCAATACCAGACAGTGGCGCAAAGCGTGACTTATCCTTGTCCTGCAGGGTAAAGGGCACCAGGCCTGCGAATGGCTGACAGACTGCTATACCAAACTGTTCAGCAATTTTGTAGCCAAACGGTGTTGCCCCCATTTTGGGTATCGACAGGCCGCCACTGGCTATGACCAGCGAGGTGCTGTTAATTTCACCGCGACTGGTTTCAAGTACAAAACCTTCGGTTAACTTCGCTACACGTTCGATGCTGGTTTCCAACTTGATCGACACATTGTTATGGCGACATTCTGACAACAACATGTCACGAATATCCCTGGCACTGTCATCACAGAATAGTTGACCATGATCACGTTCATGGTAGGGGATCTGATAAGCGTTTATCATGGCAATAAAATCCCACTGACTGAAGCGACTCAATGCCGATTTGCAAAAGTGGGGATTTTTAGAAATGAAATTATCAGCGCTAATTTCGAGGTTGGTGAAATTGCAGCGTCCACCACCTGATATCAGTACTTTTTTGCATGCCTTGGTGGCATGGTCCAAAACCAATACCTGGCGACCCCGCTTGCCTGCTTCAATGGCACACATAAGGCCCGAGGCACTGGCACCAATAATGACGACGTCATAATTATTCATTGAAGCAAATAATCAAACAAGCGAGTTGCCAGGTAAATTCGAATCTGGGTAACAAGAAAATGGAGGCGGAGCCCGGAATCGAACCGAGGTCCACGGCTTTGCAGGCCGCTGCATAACCACTCTGCCACTCCGCCTAAGATAGTTTCAAACTGGGGTAAGGACAAGAATCAAGCTAGTCCCGAGCGATTTTGAGCCGGCAATATTACAGGAAAACAGGCTGTAGCGGTAGAGGTATTTTGACTATTATGCGCTGAGCAGACGGGTAACCAGGCCGTTCGAGATATTGCCCTGGGCAATAGAAGCCAGGCCAGCATCCTGCAAAATCAGGGATCGTGTGCGTGCAGCAGTTTCAACGGCATAATCAGCATCTTCAATTCGGCTTCTGGAAGCTGCGGCTGATTCCGCCTCGACCAGCAATTGACGACTGACCGATTCAAGACGGTTGGTAAATGCGCCAAATTCAGAACGGCTTTTAACGATGCTATCCAGTGAAGCCTCTATGGCACCTAGCGCATTTTGGGCATCATTGGAGGTTGAGACATCAACAGAGAACAAGCCAGCTGTAGTCAATTCCGCCTGGAGATTGGCTGTGTTAAGACTGATCGTATTACCAGCATCGTTTCCAGCCTGTATTTCGATACTTTCACCACCGGAAAGCAATTTTTGGCCATTAAATTCGGCTGACTCCACAATATTTTGAGCTTCCTGCTGTAGCTGGGAGACCTCAGCCTGCAGCGATTCCCGGTCTGCATCGCTGTAGATGCCGTTAGAGGATTGTACGGCGAGCTCGGCGATACGCTGAGAAATGTTGGAAAGTTCAGTGATTGCAGCATCACCCGTTTGTGCCAGTGAAATGGCATCATTGGTATTTTTGTATGCTTGTTGGGAACCGAGTAACTGGGTAGTCAGTTGTGCAGCAATTGCCAGGCCGGCTGCGTCATCCGAAGCACGGTTAATGCGTTTTGCCGATGAAAGTCTTTCCATCGCCTGCTGAAGCTGGTTCTGATTGTTATTCAGAAACCTGGAGGAGAACAATGCAGGTGTACTGTCAATTTTTAACATAGTTACTACTCACGAAAACTTTACAACTCAATATAAATTCTAGCTGATTTTTGAATTGCATGTATGAATCTAAGTCACTTATTTCAATAGATATGTGAACTAAACGCCTGAAAAGTGTGGGGAATTTCACATTTTTGGACTGAATCAGTAGCTGCCGGTCATCAAGAATTAATGGCTTATGAAGTAGGGGATAGGTGTAAAGAAAGTTTGCTCATCTTTACAGAGGAATAATGAGTTATAGTATGAAATAGACAAAATTGAAGGTTGGTTATGATTGCTAGGCTAAAAAATACAAGAATTCAAACAACTACATTGTTA